>NZ_JAUZMZ010000270.1:0-4082 GCF_036327435.1 Rhodococcus chondri
TTCGTGCGCAGCGCCTACTACGTCGAGGACTATCACTATCTGACGCCGTTCTACTCACCGTGCGTCAGCGCATCCTGCGTGTCCGGAGCGAGCCATTTCGGGGTCTGGGTCGGGGAGCTCCCGATGTGGATTCCGCTGGCGTTCCTGTCGCTGCCGTTCCTGCTCGGTTTCCGCCTGACGTGCTACTACTACCGCAAGGCCTACTATCGATCGTTCTGGCTCGCGCCGCCCGCGTGCGCGGTCGCGGAGCCGCACAGCACCTACACCGGGGAAACCCGGTTGCCCCTGATCCTGCAGAACGCGCACCGGTACTTCTTCTACGCGGGGTTCGTCATCTCGGTGATCAACACCTACGACGTCGTTCTGGCGTTCCACAGTCCCAGTGGGTTCGGTTTCGGACTCGGCAACGTGATTCTGCTGGTCAATGTCATCCTGCTGTGGGGCTACACCGTGTCGTGCCACTCCTGTCGGCACGTCACCGGCGGACGCCTCAAGCACTTCTCGAAACACCCTGTGCGCTATCGGCTCTGGACGTTCATCTCGAAACTCAACACCCGGCACATGCAGTTCGCGTGGATTACCTTGGGAACCTTGATGATCACGGACTTCTACATCATGCTCGTTGCGAGCGGCACCATTTCGGATCTGCGATTCATCGGTTGAGCAACCGCGTGGCCGAAGAAGCGCGAGCCAGGCGAACCGGGACGAACATCGATCGGCAGGGGGACAGCACGAATGGCGGAGGTCGAGCGACACAGCTACGACGTGGTGGTCATCGGCGCCGGGGGGGCCGGACTGCGCGCGGTGATCGAGGCCCGGCAACGCGGGCTGTCCGTCGCGGTGGTGTGCAAATCATTGTTCGGCAAGGCGCACACCGTGATGGCCGAGGGTGGTTGCGCAGCCGCGATGGGCAACGCGAATCCGCGCGACAGCTGGCAGGTGCATTTCCAGGACACGATGCGCGGCGGCAAGTTCCTCAACAACTGGCGCATGGCGGAGCTGCACGCGCGTGAGGCACCGGACCGGGTCTGGGAACTGGAAACCTACGGCGCCCTGTTCGACCGCACCCCCGACGGCCGAATCAGCCAGCGCAACTTCGGCGGACATACCTATCCGCGCCTGGCCCACGTCGGCGACCGCACCGGGCTCGAACTGATCCGCACCATGCAACAGAAGATCGTGTCGCTGCAGCAGGAAGATCATGCCGAGACCGGCGATTACGAGGCACGGGTGAAGGTCTTCGCCGAGTGCACGATCACCGAACTGCTCAAGGACGATCAGGGGCGCATCGCCGGCGCGTTCGGGTACGAGCGCGAATCCGGCCGTTTCCTCTTGTTCGAAGCTCCCGCCGTGGTTGTCGCGACCGGCGGTATCGGGAAATCGTGGAAGGTGACGTCGAATTCGTGGGAGTACACCGGCGACGGGCACGCGCTGGCGCTGCGCGCGGGCGCTGCGCTGATCAACATGGAGTTCATCCAGTTCCATCCCACCGGCATGATCTGGCCTCCGAGCGTGAAAGGCATTCTGGTCACCGAGGGCGTACGCGGCGACGGTGGGGTGCTCAAGAACTCCGAGGGCGACCGATTCATGTTCCGATACGTGCCGGCGGTGTTCAAAGGTCAGTACGCCGAGTCGGAGGAAGAGGCCGACCGCTGGTACGAAGACCAGGAGAACAACCGGCGCACTCCCGACCTCCTGCCCCGCGACGAAGTGGCCCGCGCCATCAATTCGGAAGTCAAGGAAGGCCGGAGCACTCCGCACGGCGGCGTGTTCCTGGACATCGCCTCCCGGATGCCCGCCGCCGAGATCGTGCGGCGGCTGCCCTCGATGCATCACCAGTTCCGGGAACTCGCCGACGTCGACATCACCAAGGAGCCGATGGAGGTGGGTCCGACCTGTCACTACGTGATGGGTGGCATCGAGGTCGATCCCGACTCCGGCGCCGCCTCGGTGCCCGGACTCTTCGCCGCCGGGGAATGCTCCGGCGGGATGCACGGCTCCAACCGGCTCGGCGGCAACTCCCTGTCGGATCTGCTCGTGTTCGGGCGGCGCGCCGGCCTGGGCGCCGCAGATTACGTGCAGAGCCTGGCGGCCCGGCCCAGGATCACCGAGGAGGATGTCTCGGTCGCCGCCCGGACCGCGCTGTCACCCTTCGATCCCGCAGACCACACCAGCGCCGAGAACCCGTACACGCTGCACACCGAGCTGCAGCAGTCGATGCACGACCTGGTCGGGATCATCCGCCGCGCCGACGAGATCGAACGCGCCCTCGCCGAACTGGCGACCTTGCGCGCCCGGATTCGGAACGTCGCCGTCGAAGGGCACCGCCAGTTCAATCCGGGATGGCACCTGGCCCTCGATCTGCGCAACATGCTGCTCGTGTGCGAATGCGTGGCGCAGGCCGCGCTGCTCCGAACGGAAAGCCGCGGCGGACACACACGCGACGATCATCCGGCGATGGATGCACAGTGGCGCAGCACCCTGCTGGTGTGCCGGGCGGGCGGGGAGGATCCGACCGTCCCCGACGTCACCGTCACCCGGCAACCGCAGGAACCGATGCGCGCCGACCTGCTGGAACTGTTCGACTTCGAGGAAGTCGCCAAGTACTACACCGACGAGGAACTCGCCGGTCATCCCGGACGGAGGTCCTGAAATGTCGGACGGAGGTGCAGCAATGTCGGACGGAGGCCCTGAACTTCCGGACACCGGAACAAGTTACGCGGCGTCCTTCCGGGTCTGGCGTGGCGACGCCGGGGGCGGCGACCTGCAGGATTACACCGTCGAGGCAATCGACGGCGAAGTGGTCCTGGATGTCCTCCACCGCCTGCAGGCGACGCAGACCCCCGATCTCGCGGTCCGCTGGAACTGCAAGGCCGGCAAATGCGGGTCGTGCTCGGCGGAGGTCAACGGCCGGCCCCGACTGCTGTGCATGACGCGCATGTCCGTCTTCGAGCGCGACGAGACCATCACCGTCACCCCGATCCGTACGTTCCCGGTCATTCGCGATCTCGTCACCGACGTGTCGTTCAACTACGAGAAGGCACGTCAGATCCCGTCGTTCACCCCGCCACCGGGGCTGGCGCCCGGCGAGTACCGGATGCAGCAGATCGACGTACAACGGTCACAAGAATTCCGCAAATGCATCGAATGCTTCCTGTGCCAGAACGTGTGTCACGTCGTGCGCGACCACGAAGAGAACAAGGAGGCGTTCGCCGGGCCCCGCTACTTCATCCGGATCGCCGAGCTCGAGATGCATCCCCTCGACGTCGCCGACCGTCGAAGCTCCGCGCAGGACGAGGACGGGCTCGGTCTGTGCAACATCACCAAGTGCTGCACCGAGGTGTGCCCGGAGAACATCCACATCACCGACAACGCGATCATTCCGATGAAAGAGCGTGTCGCCGACCGCCGCTACGATCCGATCGTGTGGCTGGGAAACAAGCTGTTCCGTCGCTGACCGCTCGCGGTGTCGGGGGCTGAGGGATCATGGTCCGAGGAGAGCTCAGCCGACGCGTTCGGCCAGCCGGGGCACGAGTTGCTCGAGGGCGAACGGAATCGACAGCGCGGAGTTCATCGAAATGGCGTCGGCGATATCGGATCCGCTCTCGAGCACCAGCGCCCGCCCATCTTGGACGGCCGGAATCTGCTGGTAGAGAGGATTATCGGTGACTTCCGCCGAATCGACGTAGATCGGCAGCACGATCAGCAGGTCGGCGTCGAGCATGCCGAGATTCTCGTTCGAGACGGGAATGAAGAAGTTGTCCGCCTCGGTGGCCTCCACCCGGGGATTGTTGACGAAGCCGAGATCCTGCATGAACTGGATGCGGGCATCGCGCGAGACGTAGGCGCCCCACCCCTCCGAGGTGTAGGACGCGACGGTGACGGTCTTGCCCTCGAATTCGGGGTGGTCTGCGGCGGCTTGCGCGAACTGCTCGTCGAGCTGCGCGAGCAACTGTTCTCCCTCGTCGGGCACACCGAGCGCGGCCGCGACCATGGAGACCTGCTCGTCTCGTGATGTCAGGTATGCCGTGGCCCCTCGCGGCGGTCCTACCGTCGGGGCGATCTGTGCGAGGGTGTCATAT
>NZ_JAUZMZ010000271.1:0-4033 GCF_036327435.1 Rhodococcus chondri
CCGGCAACCCACCCGAACAATAACTGGATTATCGCATCTGATAATACTATTCTCTGATTCGAGATCGGGGTGTCCCGTGAGGGTGGGCCCCGCGGCCTTCGAGAGGACACACATGCTGGTGGAACTCACTCCCGACCAGGACTTCTTCCGGGACACCACAGCCCGGTTCCTGCAGGAGCGGGCCCCCGTCGACGAACTGCGCCGGCTGCGGCACGACCCGGCGGGCTTCACCGCCGACTACTGGCGCCGCGGCGCCGAACTGGGCTGGACCAGCCTGCTCGTCGACGAAGCCCACGGCGGCGGTTCCATCAGCGGCGACGGTCTGATCGACCTGACCCTGCTCGCCTACGAATTCGGCCGCNGCGCCGCCCCGGGCCCGCTGCTGCCCACCAACATCACCGCCGCGCTGCTGGGCACCCATCCCGGCACCGACCACGAGACCGCGCTCACCGCGCTGCTGGCCGGGACCGCGACCGCCGCCTGGTGCCTGGCCGAGGCCCGCCCCGGCAGCCGCGCGGCCACCGCCCCGCTCGACATCCGCGTCACCGGCGCCGAGGTCGTGCTGCACGGCACGAAACGGCCCGTCGAAGCCGCCGCCACCGCGGACCTGCTGCTGGTCACCGGCGACACCGGCGACGGCCCCGGCCACGTGCTCGTGCCGAGCGACACCCCCGGCGTGCAGATCACCCCGCTGCGCTCGATCGACCTGACCCGCCGCTACGCGGCCGTGACCTTCGACCACGTGCGCCTGCCCGCCACCAGCCTCGTCGGCACACCCGACACCGCCGCCGCCGCGCTCGAGCGGGCCCGCCGCCTCGCCCTGGTGATCGGCTGCGCGGAAACCGTCGGCGCCATGCAGTCCGCCTTCGACCTGACCGTCGCCTGGGCCTTCGACCGCTACTCGTTCGGCCGGCCCCTCGCCTCCTACCAGGCCCTCAAACACCGCTTCGCGGACATGAAGATGTGGCTCGAGGCCGGCCACGCCATCAGCGACCGCGCCGCCGCCGCGGTGGCCGCCGACGACCCCGACGCCGCCCGACTGGTCAGCGCCGCCAAGTCCTACCTCGGCGACCACGGGACCGAACTCATGCAGGACTGCGTGCAGATGCACGGCGGCATCGGCGTCACCTTCGAACACGACCTGCACCTGTACGCGCGGCGCGCCGCCGCCAACCGCTCGAATTTCGGCACCCCCGCCGAACACCGGCAACTCATCGCCGACCTCGTCGAACACCAGGAGAGCGCGTCATGACCGCCGAAGACCTCGAAACCCTCGACCGTTTCCGCGCCCGCGCCCGCAGCTGGATCCGGGCGAACCTGGCCCCGGCCGATCCCACCGCGTTCATCGGGGTGCTCCGCGAAGAGGGCACCGACGACCAGGAACTCGCCGCGGTCGCGCACGAACGCGCCCTGCAACGCAAACTGTTCGATGCGGGCCTGGCCGGCATCGTCTTCCCCCGCGAATACGGCGGCCGGGGCCTGACCCGCGCCCACCAGAAGGTGCTCGACGAGGAACTGGCCGGCTACGAATACCCCGCCCGGCTGCAGTCCCCGACGTTCGTGCCGTGCGCGGCGGTGCTGCTCGAATTCGGCACCGAGGAACAGAAGCGCCGCCACCTCCCCGCCATCTTCAAGGGCGAGGAGATCTGGATGCAGATGCTCTCCGAACCGAGCGGCGGCTCCGACGTCGCCGGCGCCGTGACCACCGCGGTCCGCGACGGCGAGGACTGGATCCTCAACGGCTCGAAGATCTGGACCACCGGCGCCTGGTGGTCGGATTGGGCACTGTGCCTGGCCCGCACCAACTGGGACGTGCCCAAACACCGCGGCCTGACCGTGTTCATGCTGCCCCTGCACCGCGACGGCGTCGACGTGCACCGCATCGAAATGCTCAGCGGCTCCCGCGAATTCTGCCAGGAATACCTCACCGACGTGCGCGTCCCCGACAGCGACCGGATCGGCGATATCGACAACGGCTGGACCGTGGGCACCCGCTGGATGTTCCACGAACGGATGCTCACGAACTCCCCGTTCACCACCAAACCGCCCGGCAGCGCCCGCAGCGGCTCGCACACCCCGGAAGTGCTCGCCGTCGCCCGCGACGCCGGCCGCCTCGACGATCCCCTCGCCCGCGACCTGATCGGCGAAGCCGAAACCCTCGAACTGGTCAAGGACGCCCTGCAGCAGCGGATCGGGCGGAGCATCATGACCGGCGCCCTGACCGACCAGGCCGCCGCCATCTCCCGGCTGATGTCCGGGGTGGTGTCCACCCGCCTCACCTCGATCATGTACGACCTGACCGGCGCGGACGGCGCCGCCTGGAACGACGACGACGGCGACGTCGCCGAACGCGGCACCGACTACCTGATGCGGCAGGTGTGGTGCATCGCCGGCGGCACCACCGAGATGGCCCGCAACACGATCAGCGAACGGGTGCTCGGGATGCCGCGCGAACGCAGCCACGACCAGAACCTGGCGTTTCGGGACGTCCCCAAGAGCGCCCCGACCCGGGCATGACCGCCGCAGCCCGATGCGTAGGGTGGGCGCATGCCTGATGGGGACCACACGCCGCCGTCGTTCGCCGACCTGGCCGCCGCGAGTTATGTGCTGTTGACCACCTACCGCAAGGACGGCACCCCGGTCGCGACGCCCGTGTGGGCCGTCGCCGACGGGAACCGGCTGCTGGTGTGGACCGCCACCGGCTCCCACAAGATCACCCGGCTGCGCCGCGACCCGCGCGTCACGCTCGCCGTGTGCGACGCGCGCGGCCGGCCCCGCAGCCTCGCCGTCGAGGGCAGCGCCGCGATCCTCGACGACGCCGGCACCGAGCACACCCGCGCCGCCATCATCGGCAAGTACCGCCTCGCCGGCTGGATCGCAGTCAAGGCCAGCCTGCTGCGCCGCGGCCGCTCCGGAACCCTCGGCATCGCCTGCACCCTCGACTGATCGGCCCCCTGACCGACCGCCGCGCCCCACGGCCGACCGACCCGCACCCAGGAGCACCCATGTCCGTGCACGACTACACCGTCACCACCGCCGCCGGAGCCACCGAGAACCTGGCCGCCTATCGGGGCACCTACCTGCTGATCACCAACGTGGCCAGCAAGTGCGGCCTGACTTCGCAGTACGAGGGGCTCGAGGCGCTGCACCGGGCGAACCGGGACCGCGGCCTGCAGGTCCTCGGCTTCCCGTGCAACCAGTTCGGCGGGCAGGAACCGGGCACCGATGCGGAAATCCAGGACTTCTGCAGTCTCACCTACGACGTGACGTTCCCCGTCTACGGGAAGATCGACGTCAACGGCGACGCCGCGCACCCGCTGTACCGGTATCTGCGCGCCCAGGCCCCCGGCAACTTCGGCCCCGAGCACGGCTTCCTGTTCGAGCACGTCCGCAAGTCGCGGCCCGAGGCGATCGGCACCGACGAGATCAAATGGAACTTCACCAAGTTCCTCGTCGACCCCGACGGCACCGTGCTGCGCCGCTTCGAACCCACCGTCACCCCCGAGGACATCGCGGCCGAGTTCGCCGCGCTGCGGTAACCCGGGCCCCGGGCCCCGGGCACTTCTTCCTCAGCCGAACTGCTGGACGCCGAGCCGCACCACCATGGCCACCACCACGACCAGCAGCACCACCCGCACGAACCGCGCGCCGCGCCGCAACGCCATCCTCGACCCGAGCACCGCCCCGGCCACATTGCACACCGCCATCGCCGCACCCAGCGTCCACCACACGTGCCCGCCCACGGCGAAGAACACCAACGCCCCGAGATTCGAGCCGAAGTTGAGCACCTTCGCCATCGCCGCCGACTCGACGAACTCACTGCCCAGCATCGCCGCGAACACCAGGATCAGAAACGTGCCGGTGCCCGGGCCGAGGATGCCGTCGTAGAACCCGATGACCGCGGCCGCGGTGAGCACCACCACTGTGGTGCGCAGCCCGCTCGGGCGCCGTCCCACGGCGGTACCCAGGCTGGGGCGGGCCGCCACGAACACCGCCACCGCGACGAGCACCACCATCACCAGCGGTACGAACA
>NZ_JAUZMZ010000272.1:0-3996 GCF_036327435.1 Rhodococcus chondri
GTCGCGCGTGCGCGGAGCCTGTCCGCCACCGCGGCGGCGGCGGCTTCGAAGCGTCCCACCTCGGCTTCTCTGGCGGTGTCCGGGATGGTCGTCGCGGACGACGTGACGATCTCGCACCGAGGTGTCGGGCGGATCACCGGGCCGTAACCCACTCCGGGGACCACCGGCGTGCCGTGCAGCACGTGCGCCGCCTTGTTCATGTTTGTCTCCTCGCCGGTCGAGTTGTCGTGTGACCGAGATTACCCTCAGGCATTGACATGTCAACACATACGGGCGTAAAACAACATAAAGCAACATGAATCCGGCCGAGGAGTGAGGGTGTACCCAGAGGAACGGCAGCAGTCCATAGCCGAGCTGGTCGGCCGACGCGGCCGCGTCTCGGTGGCCGATCTCGCGGGTCGGTACGCGGTCACCACCGAAACCGTGCGCCGTGATCTCGCGCTCCTCGAACGCCTGGGCCACGTCCGCCGGGTCCACGGCGGAGCTGTGCCTTCGGCCGCCATCACCGTCACCGAGCCTGCCCTGGCGGACCGTGAACACGCCCGCGCCGGCCAGAAGGACCGCATCGCCGCCGCGGCAGCCGCATATCTGCCGGCCGCCCGAGGCAGCGTCGTATTCGACGCCGGAACCACCACCGGCCGGCTCGTCGCGGCACTACCGACCGACACCGAGCTCACCGTCGCCACCAACTCCGTGCCTATCGCAGCTCGTCTCGCGGGCCTCGGCTCGGTACAGCTGCACCTGATCGGGGGGCGCGTGCGCGGCATCACCCAGGCAGCGGTCGGTGAGGACGCACTGCGATTCCTCGGAACCCTGCACGTGGACGTCGCATTCATCGGCACCAACGCACTGAGCGCCGAACACGGATTGTCCACCCCCGACTCCGACGAGGCCGCCGTCAAACGTGCCATGGTGCGCTGCGCCGATCGCGTGGTGGTCGTTGCCGATTCGTCGAAGATCGGCCGACGTCACCTGCTCAGCTTCGCTCCCCTCTCGGCGGTGGACGTACTGGTCACCGACACGGACATCGACGATGCCGACCGACTCCAATTGACCGATCACGGAATCGAGGTGGTGACGGCGTGATCGTCACACTGACCGCCAACCCCAGCCTGGACCGCACAGTTGTGCTGACCGGCCCACTCGAACGCGGAACGGTCCAGCGCGCCGCCACGGCTCTCGTCGATCCCGGCGGCAAAGGCATCAACGTGGCCCGTGTGCTTCACGGTGCGGGCCGTCCCGTCCTGGCCGTGCTACCGGCGAACACGGGCGATCCGCTGCTCGCGGCACTCGACGACCGCGGTATCCCGTACTGTTCGGTCCCCACCTCGGGCCCGGCCCGGACCAACATCACCATCGCCGAACCCGACGGCACCACAACAAAACTCAACGAACCCGGTACCGACTCCGGCGAGGCAACGATCACCGGGCTGCTGGCGGCCGTGGCCGACAACGCAGCCGGGGCCACGTGGGCGGTGCTCTCCGGGTCACTGCCCCCCGGTGTCCCCGACGGGTGGTACGCCGACGTGGTTCGTGCACTGCGTTCCACGCACTGTCGCATCGCCGTCGACACCTCCGAAGGTCCCCTGCTCGCGCTGGCCGCGCAGTTCCCAGAGGCAGCGCCCGATGTGATCAAACCCAACACCGACGAACTCGCCCAGCTGACGGGAGCCGACGCCGCGAGCCTCGAGGCCGCGGTGCACTCCGGAGACCTCACCCCGGTGGTGACCACCGCGCGCAGCCTCGTCGAGCGCGGCGTCGGAGCAGTACTGGCCACCCTCGGAGGCGCGGGAGCCGTACTCGTCTCATCCGACGGTGCGTGGCGGGCCGTTCCTCCCCCGGTCGTGGCCCGCAGCACGGTCGGGGCCGGCGACTCCTCCTTGGCAGGGTTCCTCCTCGCCGAACAGGCCGGGCTCGGCCCGGCCGACCGGCTGCGACACGCCGTCGCCTACGGCAGCGCCGCAGTGGCCCTGCCCGGCACCGAACTACCCGGACCTGTCGACGCCACCGTCGTGCAGGTCACGGATCTCGACATTCCCGCCCGCTCGCTCCCCCACCCGTAAAGGACACCTCATGTCAGACATCGCATCCGGTCGCCCCCGCGGACCCGCGATCATCGACACGGATCTCATCACCCTCGACTCCGATCTCGGCGCCGACAAGGAATCCGTCGTCGCCGCCCTGAGCGCCCGGCTCGCCGCCGCAGGTCGCAGTTCCGATGCCGACGCCCTCACCGCGGCCGTGCTCGAGCGGGAGTCGAAGTCCGCGACCGGTCTTCCCGGCGGTCTGGCAATTCCCCACTGCCGGTCCGGCGCCGTCACGACGGCCTCGCTCGGATTCGCCCGGCTGTCTCCGAAGGTGGATTTCGGCGCGCCCGACGGGCCCGCCGACCTGGTATTCCTCATCGCCGCACCGGAAGGGGCGGGCGGTGACCACATGAAGCTGCTGACCGCGCTCGCCCGCGCCCTGGTCCGGCCCGACTTCGTGGCGGCGCTGCGAAACGCGCGTACCGCCGACGATGTGGTCGCCCTGGTCGAAGAGGTCCTTCCTCCGCCGACCGAATCCGCACCTCCCGCCGAGAGCCCGGCTCCGGAAAGCACGAGCGGAGCCGCGGACCCAGCGTCCGGTGCGAACACCCGGGCCCGCACGGTCGTGGCCGTGACCGCCTGCCCGACGGGAATCGCCCACACCTACATGGCGGCCGACGCCCTCACCGCTGCCGGTGAGCGCGCCGGAGTAACACTGCACGTCGAGACACAGGGCTCGAGCGGCAGCACCCCGCTGCCGGCTTCGGTGATCGCGGCTGCCGACGCGGTCATCTTCGCAACGGATGTGGGCGTCAAGGGTCGCGAACGCTTTGCGGGCAAACCCGTCGTCGCCTCCGGAGTCAAGCGTGCGATCAACGAACCCGACACGATGATCGGCGAGGCGCTGCGCGCCGCGCGCGATCCGTCCGCAGCCAAGATCGAACCCGGGCAGGCCGCCGCCGGCACCGACGCCGACGCGGGCTCGGAACTCGGCTGGGGCACACGGCTACGTCAGATCCTGCTCACGGGTGTGAGCTACATGATCCCGTTCGTCGCGGCCGGCGGTCTCCTCATCGCCCTGGGCTTCCTGCTCGGCGGCTACGACATCTCGGACTCTGCCGCAGACATCGTCGTCGACAACACCCTCACCGATCTGCCGGACGGAGGCCTGGCCACCTATCTCGGAGCCGTCCTGTTCCAGATCGGCTCGCTGGCCTTCTCGTTCCTGGTGCCGGCGCTTGCCGGGTACATCGCGTTCGCCATCGCCGACAGGCCCGGGCTCGCACCCGGTTTCACCGCTGGTGCGGTTGCCGTGTTCGTCGGTGCGGGCTTCATCGGCGGTCTGGTCGGCGGCATCATCGCCGGTTTCGCCGCGCTGTATGTGAGCAGAATCCCGCTCCCCACGTGGGCGCGGGGGCTGATGCCCGTGGTCATCATCCCGCTGCTCGCGAGCCTGGTGGTCGGCGCATTGATGTTCGTCGTACTGGGACGTCCGCTCGCCGCGATCACCAGTGGCCTGACGAACTGGCTCAACGGTCTCTCGGGTGGCTCGGCCGTGATCCTCGGCGTCATCCTCGGACTGATGATGTGCTTCGACCTCGGCGGACCGGTCAACAAGGCCGCATATGCCTTCGCCGTCGCGGGGCTCGACGTCTCCAATCACGCATCGCTGCAGATCATGGCCGCGGTAATGGCTGCCGGAATGGTCCCGCCCCTGGCGATGGCGTTGTCGTCACTCCTCCGTCCCCGGCTCTACAGCTTCGCGGAACGCGAGAACGGTAAGGCCGCGTGGCTGCTCGGGGCGTCGTTCATCTCCGAGGGTGCGATCCCGTTCGCCGCAGCCGATCCGATCCGCGTGATCCCGTCGATGATGGTCGGCGGCGCGGTAACCGGTGGCATCGTCATGGCCACCGATGTCACGCTCAGCGCACCGCACGGCGGCGTGTTCGTGATCTTCGCGATGGACAAC
>NZ_JAUZMZ010000273.1:0-3980 GCF_036327435.1 Rhodococcus chondri
GTACGCCAACTGGGCTCGCAGCCGGACGCAGCTTTCTTCGGCGCGGCGATGGAAATCGGCGAGAACGTCTCGAGCCGCCGACGTGGTCTCCGAAGCGGCGCCTCGGTCGGCGATGGTGTCCAGCGCGCTCGGCCGGCACACCGGCAAGGCACGCCTGAAGGCGACGACCACCACGCGGAACCTGAAAACGCTGCGCAAGCTGACCTGACGGGCAGCCCGGCCCGTGGTGCCGTGATGGTACTCACCGTTACGTGTAATGTCTGCGGACATCACAGCCGCCGAGCGGGCAGCTGTCCACTCCGGGAAAGGACCACTCGATGCGGGCTGTCGCGCGCTGTCTCGTGTTCGCGGCCGTGGCCGCCCTGTCCGTCGCGGCGGGTGTCACCGCGTCGGCGCAACCACCGGCTGCGCCGGCATACGACGATTTCTACAGCCCGCCGAGCCCGCTTCCGTCCGGCGCACCGGGCGATGTGCTGCGTACGGAACCCGCTGTCGCGGCGATCATTCCGAACACACCGGCCGCGATCGACGCGGCCGTCACGCGCGTGATGTACCGCAGCGAGAGCGCGACCGGGACACCGACCGCCGTCGTCGGCACCGTCCTCGAGCCGACGCTGCCGTGGCACGGACCAGGACTCCGGCCGACGGTCGTGGTGGGACCGGGCACGCAGGGAATGGGCGATCAGTGCGCGCCGTCCAAACTGATGATGTTCGGCCAGGAATACGAGTACCTCCAGATCGGGCCACTGCTCGCCCACGGATACACCGTCGCGGTCACCGACTACGAGGGGCTCGGTACCCCCGGCGATCACCCGTATCTCAACCGGCTCTCGCAGGGGCACGCCATGCTGGATCTGGCTCGCGCCACGCGCGCACTGCCCGGCATCGACGCCGCCGCCCCGATCGCGTTCTGGGGATATTCGCAGGGCGGCATGTCGGCTGCTGCCGCCGCCGAACTGAAGGACTCGTACGCACCGGAGCTGCCGGTCGTCGCTGCGGTCGCCGGATCGCCGCCGGCGTCGCTGGCCGATCTGGCGGTCGCAGGCGACGGCTCGCTGCTCTCGGGCGGTATCGGCTGGGTCGTGAACGGATTCGTCGCTGCGTACCCGCAGCACGCCGACCGTCTCCGCGCGACGTTCTCCCCTGCCGGGCACGACATCCTGCACCGCGCCGCGCATTCGTGTACGTACGACGCTCCCTTGCTGAATCCGTTCTTTCCCACCACGGCGTACACGGTCGACGGACGGCCCATCGCCGAGCATCTCGTCGAGGAGCCGTGGGCGTCGCTGGTGAGCGAGCAGGAACTGGGCAACCGTGCGCCCTCGATGCCCGTCTTCGTCGCGCAGAGCACCGGCGACGACTTCGTGCTGGTGCGCGGTGTCGACACGATGGTGGGCAAGTGGTGTGCCGCGGGTGCCGCCGTGAATTATCAGCGGTACGACGTCCCGCCGGTGCTGACCAAGACCGGTGCCGGGCACGGCGCCGGGTTGCTTCCCGCGTTGGTTCAGGGGCTGGAGTGGTTGGACGAGCGCTTCGCCGGTGTCCCCGACGCCGGTTCCTGCAACCTCTGAGACGCGTGGTCGCTGCGATACCGGACGGGGTCAGCGGCGATACGGCGGACGGAAGGCCCGCGGCTGCATCGCATGGGGGTAGGCAGCGTGCGGCCGGTACCCCGATGCCGCAGGTACATGCGGCGCTGCGGATATGTAAGGCGCTCCCGGCACAGGCTGCGGCGGGAGTGCGTATCGGGGCGCGACGTATCGGGGCTGCACGTACCCGTACGGCACCGGTGGCGTAGAAACCCGTGGCTCCGGTGCGGCAATCGGGAACCCGTAGATTCCGGCCGGATCACCGTTGAGGTACGCCTGGTGCTGCGCATCGGCGCGTGCCGCAATCGCCGCATCCTCGCGGGTGCGCCGGACCACTGCCGCACGATGCCGCCGTACACCGTAGAGCGCGGCGAATACGACCGCGAGCAGCGCGAGCAGCGCCGGTTCGTCCGAGGTCGCACCGAGAAGCCACAGCACACCGAGAGTCGTCAGAATCGGGTGACGTCGCCACCAGGGCCGCCTGTCCACGACGAAAGCCGGCGCGGGCACGGGTACGAAGTAGGACGCAGCGGCGGGACCGGTCACAGGGTTCGCGACGGCCGATGCCGGAACGCTCGGGGCATAGCCGAAGCCGTATGCGGAATGGAAGGGATACTCGCCCATCGTCGTTCCTCCTGCTCGCGTGCCTGCTGCCAGTCTCGCAGAACACGCGGAGGCCTCGCCAGCACCGCTTCGCCGCACACCCACGAAGAAAGTTTTCGTAGAAAGTTGTAACGGATCGCGGCGGACGCCGATATCCCTGACGAGTGGCCACGCCGGCAACCCCCCGACATGTCGGCGTGGCCACTTTTTGTGCGCTGCCGGCCCCTCAGAGGTGTGAGGTGTCGTTGACCAGCCGCACCGACGAACCGCCGTCGGGGTAGAACTCGGCGATACTCAGCGACGCCAGGTCCAGGTGCAGGCGGAAGAGCAGCGACGGCCCCGAATCCAATGCGAACCGCAGGAATGTCTTGATCGGGGTCACATGGGTGACCACGAGCACGTTGGCGCCGCCGTACTCGTCCACCAGGTCGTCGCGGACCCCTGCGATCCGCTCCCGCACCTCGTCGAAGCTCTCCCCTCCGGGAGGTCGAACGGATGTGTCGCCGAGCCAGCGCCGGTGCAGCTCGGGGTCTCGTTCGGCCGCCTCGACAAACGTCAGTCCCTCCCACGCCCCGAAGTCCGTCTCGATCAATCCCTCGTGCACCGTGACGGGCAGATTCAACGCGTCCGCCGCGGCCGTCGCCGTTTCCCGGGCCCTACCGAGCGGAGACGACACCACCGCGGCGATACCGCCACGCGCACCCATTCGCAGGGCAGCCGCGGCGGCCTGGTCGCGACCGAATTCCGTCAAGGGCGGATTGCCGCGCCCGGAATACCGGCGTTCGACCGACAACGGGGTCTGCCCGTGTCGCAGCAGCAGCAGGCGCGTCGGTATTCCGACGGCGCCCGTCCATCCGGGTGCGGTCCCCGTCGCCGGTTCCGACGTCACGGGCTCCGACACCACCGGATCCTCGGTTACGCGCTGCGTATCGACCGGCTGCGCGGAGCCGACGGGAAATCCCGCACCCGCCGTCGCGATGCCGGCAACCGCATCCATCGCCTCGTTCGCGAGCCGATCGGCATACGAATTCTGGGCGCGAGGCACCCACGTGTACACGACCCGCGTGAATTTCGCCGCGAGTGCACGCGCCTCGGCGGCAAGCGGAATCATGTCGGGATGCTTGATTTTCCAGCGGCCGGACATCTGTTCGACGACCAGCTTGGAATCCATCCGGACTTCCGCCTCGTCGGCCCCGAGTTCGGCGGCCGCCGTCAAACCGGCGATCAGTCCGCGATACTCCGCCACATTGTTGGTAGCGCGTCCGATACTGGCATGGCGCTCGGCCAGGACGGTCCGGTGATCGGTATCGAAGACGACCGCGCCGTATCCGGCCGGGCCCGGATTTCCTCGTGAGCCGCCGTCGGCCTCGACGACGACCCGGGTCACAGCCCCGATTCCTTGGTACGCACCAGAATCGAATCGCATTCCGGACAGCGGACCAGCGATTCGGGTGCGGCCGCCGCGATCCGCGCGATCTCCCCGCGGTCCAGTTCGAGCCGGCACGCGCCGCACCGGCGGCCCTGCAGCAGGGCCGCACCGATACCGGCCTTCTCGCGCTGCTTCTCGTACAGGGCGACCAACTCGTCCGGCAGCACCGCAATGATCGCCGCGCGGTCGCTGTGGCAACGCTGCTCCGCAACCTCGATGTCGGCGAGAGCTTCGTCGCGGGCGCGGGTGGCGTCGGCGAGTTGCTCCTCGATCTGCGACACCTGCGCGCCGGCGTGGTCGTGGTCGGCCTTGGATGCCTCCCGGCGTTCCATCACCTCGAGCAGTTCGTCCTCGAGCGA
>NZ_JAUZMZ010000274.1:0-3965 GCF_036327435.1 Rhodococcus chondri
GAACATGCGGATGACGGTCGCGTCGATGACCAGTGCCGCGATCATGCCGTAGGCGATGTACTTCATCATCACCAGATCCGAGAACGCGAACGCGCCGGTGACGACGATGAGGATCAGTGCAGCCGCGGTGATGATGCGGCCCGTGTGGGCAGTGCCCACGCGGATCGATTCGGTGGTGCTCGCCCCCTGCGATCTGGCCTCGACCATCCGGGAGAGCAGGAACACCTCGTAGTCGGTCGACAGGCCGTACACGATCGCGATGATCAGCACGAGCACCGGGGACATGATGGGTCCGGGCGTGAAGTTGAGCAGGTCCGCGCCGTTGCCGTTGATGAAGATCCAGGTGAGGATGCCGAGTGTCGAGCCGAGCCCCAATGCGCTCATCAACACGGCCTTGATCGGCAACACCAGCGAGCCGAATGCCAGGAACATGAGGAACGTCGTGAGCACCACCACGACCAGCACCATGATGGGCAGCGTCTCGAGCAGCGCCGCGATCGAGTCCTGTTCGATGGCGGGTGTGCCGCCGACGAGCACTTCGACACCCTCCGGCCACTCCGCCGAATGCAGATACTCGATCGTCTGCGCCGACTCGTTGCGGTCGACCAGACCGGCCTTGAGGACACGCACCCCGTCCTTGGCGGGACCGGTGATGGAGAAGTCCTCGACCAGTCCCGGCGCGGCGCTCGCGGTGTCCCGGATCTTGTTCAGATCGCCGCCCTCGGCGCCACGGACCACCAGTCGCACGGGTTCGGCACGTTGCCCGGGGAACAGCTCGTCGAACTGTTCCTGGGCGATCCGGGTGGGATGGTCCGGCGGGAGGTACGTCTCGTTGATACCGCCGAACTTGATGCCGGTGAGCGGGGTGATGAGCAGCAGCAGCCCGATGACCGTCGGGATGGTCACCTTCAGCGGGTTGAGCATCACCCAGCGGGTGAGCCGGCCGATCATGCTGTTCTCGACCTGCTCGTTCGACTGGATCTGCCCGAACTTCTTCATGCCGAACTTGTCGATGCGCTTGCCGAGGATGCCGAGGATCGCCGGCAGCACCGTCACCGAGGTCAGCGCGGCCAGCGAGATGGTGGCGATCGCGCCGTACGACACGGATTTGAGGAAGCCCTGGGGGAAGAGCAGGAGACCACCGAGACTGGTCACCACCATCGTCGCGGAGAACACGACCGTGCGGCCGGCCGTCATCACGGTGCGGCGCACTGCGGCAGCGGTCTCGTAACCCTCGGCGAGCTCCTCCCGGAACCGCGACACCATGAACAGTCCGTAGTCGATCGCGAGACCGAGGCCGATGAGGGAGACGACGGGTGCGACGAACGAGTTGACCTCGGTGAAATTCGTGATCAGGCGCACGATGCCGTTGGCGGCGACGATCGTCAGGCCACCCGTGATGAGCGGTAGGGCCGCCGCGATGACGCCGCCGAACACGAAGAACAACAGGATGCCGACAGCGGGGATCGCGAGGATCTCCATGCGCTTGATGTCGTTGGCCATCGTGTCGTTGAGCGCGCCGGAGATCGGCTGCAGCCCGGCGAGCTGCACATCCACGCCCTCGATGTAGAACTCGTCCTTGACGTCGCGGAAGTTCCCGGTCAGCTCGGTGTCGTTTGCCCCGGCGATCGCGACCGACGCGATCGCGTGCTGTCTCGACTCGTCGGCAAGGCTCGGCAGCGACGGCGCCGTCTCGGTGGGCCAATACGCACCGTTGACCTTGAGGATCTCGTCGGAATGCTCGGCGACCAGCGAATTCAGATTGTCGGTGATCTTCGCGGCGAATTCGGGGTCGTCGACGGTCCTGCCCTCGGGTGCCGTGTACAGCACCAGCACGTCACCGTTGGTGTCGCGGCCGAACGTGCTGTCGGCGAGCTTCGACGCCGTGACGGACTGCGACCCGGGATCGTCCCAGCCGCTCTGGCTGAGATGGTCGTTCAGGCTCAGGCCGTACCCGGCGAGCCCGAGCATCGCCGCGACCATCACCGCAATGACGGTGAAGCGCGCGCGGAAGACGAGCTCTCCCCAACGGTCGAACACGTGGATCTCCTATTCGGCGACGCTCTTGCGCCCCACCAGCAGAGCGGTAAGCGGTCGGAACGGCTGCAGCCATGCGCCCTCGTCGGGCAGCGACTCCAGGGCGACTCGCGGCAGCGGCTCACGGAACACCCCGGGGATGTCCTCGAGATCGACGAAGTCGATGAGCTCCGACGTGACCGCCCAGCTTGCGTGCTCGCGGAAGCCGAGCACCTGCACAGCGATGCCTGCGGCCGCAAGTTCCTCGAGCGGCTCGCGGAACGCCTGCCCATCGGCGGATGCCACCATCACACCGGCGAGGCCCTCGCTGCGCCGCAGCTCGATGTGGTGCAGCATATCGGAATCGACGTCGCTGTCCTCGTCGATCTTGGGCTTGGCGAACACCGCGAAGCCGACGTTGCGCAGTGCCTCGACCCACGGGCGCACCACGTCGGCACTGCCCGGGGCGATATTCGTGAAGACGGTCGCTTCCGCCTCGAGCGGCGACGGTGAGGTGCGCGACAGGTCCGCGGTGCGGCTCAGCAGCCAGCGGCCGAGGGCGTCGAAACGGGGCCGGTAGACGGCCGTGGGGCGTCCCCCGAGAATCGCGCCGAGCCCCATGTCGAGGTTCGGCGCATCCCACACCAGCAGGACACGCTTGCCCTGTTCGGGGCTGTCGATCACGGTGGGGTCGGCGACACCGGCCAGGTCTTCGTGGACGCTCATGCTCCGATCTTCCCCCAGATCAGTTCGGCGATGGTGCTACCCACTTGGTGGGCCTTGTCCTCGAACTTGGTGACCGGTCGCTCGTGGCTGATCGGGGAGGACCAATTCAGAGGCGTGAGCAGCGGTTCGGCGTTGCCGGTGACTTCGATCGCCTCGGCGTACTCGGCGTGGTCGGTCGCGACGTGCAGCACCCCGCCCGGCTTCAACCGATTCGCGATCAATGCGAATGTCCGCGCCTGCAGCAGCCGGCGCTTGTGGTGGCGCGCCTTCGGCCACGGGTCCGGGAAGAAGACGCGCACTCCGGTCAGCGACTCGGGCGCGATCATGTGCTCGAGGACATCGACGGCGTCACCGCGCAGGATGCGCAGGTTGGTGACGGGCGCGTCGGTGTCGAGTGTGCGTTCGATGCGCTGGAGGGTCTGAGCGAGGCCCGGCCTGTAGACCTCGACGGCAATGAGGTTGACGTGCGGTTCGGCCTGCGCCATGGCGACCGCCGCGGTTCCGGTGCCGGAGCCGATCTCGAGGACCGTCGGTGCGTGACGGCCGAACCAGCCGTCGATGTCGAGCAGCTCGTCGCCGACGTCGCGACCGAGGTGGGCCCAGCGGCGGTCCCACGTCTCCTGCTGAGGTTCGGTCAATGCACCCCGACGGGAGCGGAAACTGGTCACTCGCGGGTACAGACGGTTTCCTCGACTGGGACTCGGTTCCAGCGTGTCGGTCGTGTCCTGATCGGCTTCGTTCACCCGACCATTGTCACGTATCGCGGGAGTGCGTGGCAGAAGTGACGTATGGGACCACAGGGTTTTCTCAGGTCCGCACGTCTTCCCCGGTGTTCTGCCACAATCTGCGCGACGATCGGGGGGGAGATCACGATGGGGGAGACGCCCGGAGCGGCACCGGAGCTGTGGCAGCGGCTCGCCGCGGAGCTGGACCGGCTCGACGCGGATGCCGGTCGCACCCTGCATGCGGCGCTCGCTCGTCGCACTGCGCCCCTGCGTATCCAGGTCGCGGGGCGGGCCGGCACGGGGCGCGGGAGCGTGCGGCGCAGCCTGGACACGGTGCTCGGGGACGTGGTGTTCGAGGACGCGATCGTCGACGCACCGGACGGTCCCGAACCGGTTCTCGGCGGCGATGTCGTCGTCTACGTTCTGCCCACCCGTCTCGATCCTGTCTCGGTGCATCCGGCCGACCGGGCGGCGCTGGCGGGCCTGGACGCCGGCCGC
>NZ_JAUZMZ010000275.1:0-3902 GCF_036327435.1 Rhodococcus chondri
GCCGAACATCGACAGGTCGACCTGCCGGGCGCTGACGGTCATTGCGGTGCCTCCTGCCGGCCGGACACCGCGGGGATCCTCGCCGCCGCCGCGTCGGGCGAACTCGGTGCGCTCGTGATCGGCGGTGTCGACGTCTCCGAC
This sequence comes from Rhodococcus chondri, assembly GCF_036327435.1. NCBI lineage: Bacteria > Bacillati > Actinomycetota > Actinomycetes > Mycobacteriales > Nocardiaceae > Rhodococcus > Rhodococcus chondri. Next base: position 142 of record NZ_JAUZMZ010000275.1, read on the forward strand.
CTGCCCGATCCGGCCGCGGCGCGCGCCGCTGTCGAGGCGGCACCGTTCGTCGTCAGCCTCGAACTGCGCGCCGGCGAGATCACCGACCGCGCGGACGTGGTGTTTCCGGTCGCCCCGGTGGCCGAGAAATCCGGGACGTTCCTCGACTGGGAAGGCCGGGAGCGTCCGTTCGAGGCGGCGCTGCGCGACACCGGAGCGATGCCGGACCTGCGGATCCTGAGCGCACTGGCCGAAGCCATGGACATCGACCTCGGCCTGCCGGACACGCAGACGGCCCGGGCCGAACTCGCCCGGCTCGCCGAATGGGGCGGCGCCCCGGCTCCTGCTCCCGACACGCGTCCGGCCGCTCCACCGAAACCCGTTCTGGGGGAGGCGATCCTCGCGGGCTGGCGCATGCTGCTCGACAGGGGCCGGCTTCAGGACGGTGAGCCGTACCTCGCGGGAACGGCGCGGGCACCCGTCGTGCGGTTGTCGGCCGCCTCGGCCGACGAGATCGGTGCCCGTGACGGAGAGCCCGTGACGGTCGCGACCGACCGCGGCGAGATCACCCTACCCCTGGTGATCGGTGATCTCCCCGACCGTGTCGTGTGGCTTCCCCTCGCGTCACCGGGCTCCCTGGTACACGAGCAACTCGCCGCCGTCCCCGGCGACATCGTGAGCATCCGTGCCGCGGTGTCCGGCCGGCAGGAGGCACCGCAATGACCGTCAGCGCCCGGCAGGTCGACCTGTCGATGTTCGGCATCGACCCGTGGTGGCTCGTCGTCGTCAAAGTCGTGCTCATCTTCGCGTTCCTGGTCCTGACGACCCTCGTACTGATCCTCCTCGAGCGCAAGATCATGGCCTGGATGCAGATGCGCGTCGGACCGAACCGGGTCGGGCCGAAAGGCCTGCTGCAGACCTTGATCGACGGCATCAAACTCGGCCTGAAGGAGGGCATCACGCCGACCGGGGTGGACAAGCCCATCTATCTGCTGGCCCCCGTGATCGCCACCGCGCCCGCACTCATGGCCTTCGCTGTGATCCCGTTCGGGCCCGTCGTATCGGTTTTCGGTGAACGCACCCCCCTGCAACTGACCGATCTTCCGGTCGCCGTCCTCTACATCCTCGCCGTCACATCCGTCGGGGTGTACGGCATCGTGCTCGCCGGATGGGCCTCGGGATCCACCTATCCGCTGCTCGGGGGTCTGCGTTCGACGGCGCAGGTCATCTCGTACGAGATCGCGATGGGCCTGTGCTTCGCGGCGGTGTTCCTGCTCGCGGGCACGTTGTCCACATCCGGCATCGTCGCCGGGCAGACCGGAATCTGGTACGCTGCGCTGCTGCTGCCGTCGTTCCTGATCTATTCGGTGTCGATGGTCGGGGAGACGAACCGCGCGCCGTTCGACCTTCCCGAAGCCGAAGGCGAACTGGTGGGTGGCTTCCACACCGAATACTCTTCGCTGCGGTTCGCGATGTTCATGCTCGCCGAGTACGTCAACATGATCACCGTCTCCGCGCTGGCCACCACCCTGTTCCTCGGTGGCTGGCGCGCGCCCTGGCCGATCAGCATCTTCGACGGCGCGAATACGGGATGGTGGCCGCTGCTGTGGTTCGTGGTGAAACTGTGGGTGGTGCTGTTCGTCTTCGTGTGGTTGCGCGCCACCCTGCCCCGACTACGGTACGACCAGTTCATGGCGCTGGGTTGGAAGGTTCTGATCCCCATCGCGGTGGTGTGGGTCATGGTCGTGGCGGTCATCCGGATTCTCGACGACGAGGGACTCGTCCCCGGAAACGTGGCACTCGCCGTCGCGGGAGTGCTCGTCGTGGCGGCGTCGCTGGGATACCTGGCCTTCCGATCGAGCCGCGGTGGCGGTCGCGGCGACACCGCAGACACCGAACCGCCATCCGGGACGCACGACCCGATGGCGGGTGGATTCCCGGTGCCCCCGCTGCCGGCTGTCACGACACCCGCGCCGTCGACGACACCCGCGCGGTCCACGACACAGGAGGATGTCGATGTCTGAGTTCCTCGGTCCCCTCGCCGGTTTCGGCGTCACCTTCTCGACGATGTTCAAGAAATCCAACACCGAGTTCTACCCGGAGGAGAAGGCGCCCACCGCGCCCCGTTACCACGGTCGTCACCAGCTCAACCGGTACCCGGACGGACTCGAGAAGTGCATCGGGTGCGAACTGTGCGCGTGGGCGTGCCCGGCCGACGCGATCTATGTCGAAGGCGCCGACAACACCGACACCGACCGGTATTCGCCGGGGGAGCGTTACGGCCGGGTCTACCAGATCAACTATCTGCGCTGCATCGGCTGCGGGCTGTGCATCGAAGCGTGCCCCACGCGGGCGCTCACGATGACCAACGACTACGAGATGGTCGCCGACAACCGCACCGACCTGATCTACGACAAGGACCGTCTGCTCGCGCCGCTGCAGCCGGGCATGCAGCCTCCGCCGCACCCCATGGTCCCGGGGGCCACCGACGACGACTACTACCGCGGCACCGTGCCTCCGATCGAGGGGAACCACTCCGGGCCGGCAGAGGAGAAACCGTCATGAGCGCGACGACCGCGGTGTGGCTGGCCGCCGACGAACTCACTCGCACGTCGACGGGGGAGGCGGTGCAGTTCTGGATTCTCGGTACCGTCGCGGTGCTCGGGGCACTCGGCGTCGTCGGCGCCGCCAAAGCGGTCTACTCGGCGATCTTCCTGGCCGTGACGATGATCGTTCTCGCCGTCTTCTACATCGCCCAGGATGCGCTGTTCCTCGGTGTCGTGCAGGTCGTGGTGTACACGGGCGCCGTCATGATGCTGTTTCTGTTCGTGCTCATGCTCGTGGGGATCGACTCGTCCGACTCGCTGGTGGAGACCCTGCGCGCACAGCGGTGGCTCGCCGTCGCCGTGGGGGTCGGTTTCGGTGTGCTGCTGATCGGGGGTCTCGGCAACGCGGCCGTCGCGGGTTTCGCGGGTCTGACCGACGCCAACGCGGCGGGCAACATCGAAGGGCTCGCGGTGCTGTTGTTCATCGACTACGTGTGGGCGTTCGAACTCACCGGTGCGCTGCTGATCACGGCCACCGTCGGGGCGATGGTGCTCGCCCACCGTGAACGGCTCGGACCGCGCCGCACCCAACGCGACATGGCCCGGGAGCGGTTCCGGAAGGGCGGACGCGTCACCCCGCTTCCCGGACCGGGGGTCTACGCCCGCCACAACGCCGCCGATGTCCCCGCGCTGCTGCCCGACGGCTCCTTCTCGGACCTGTCGGTCGGTCCACTGCTCCAGCGCATCGGAAGGGACTGGAGCGCGGCCGATCTCGGGGTTCGCGGTCCGTCGTCCGCGGCCGGCCCGCCCTCGTCCGGCCGTCGGACGGGCGAGGAGGAACACCGGTGAATCCCGAGAACTACCTGTATCTGTCGGCGCTGCTGTTCACGATCGGCGCGGCGGGCGTTCTGCTGCGCCGCAACGCCATCGTCGTGTTCATGTGCATCGAACTGATGCTCAACGCCGCCAACCTCGCGTTCGTCACCTTCGCCCGCATGCACGGCAACCTGCACGGCCAGGTGTTCGCGTTCTTCACGATGGTCGTCGCTGCGGCAGAAGTGGTCGTCGGACTCGCCATCATCGTCACGATCTTCCGGACCCGGCGGTCGGCCTCGGTCGACAACGCCAACCTCCTCAAATATTGACCGGCTCGAAATCAACCGCAGCGCCCGAACCGCATCGACAAGGACGGTGAGTGTGTGACAGCCCACGACGCGCCGAAAGAGGGTGCTGCAT
>NZ_JAUZMZ010000276.1:0-3891 GCF_036327435.1 Rhodococcus chondri
GGATGCGTAAGACACACCCATGATCAATCCCTGTCCCCATGCCCGCTCCACCGGCCCGGACAGCACCTCGAATAAAACGAAAACCCCAGCTCACGGGGTCGCTAATCAACAACTACGGCGCCCTGGGGTGCTGGCTCGGAAAGGCCGCCGCTAGCCCTGCCTCAGCCCCAGCAGGGGCTAATCAGCCACTAATCCGTAGGTGCGCTATCACTGCTCAGAAAGTGGCCCTCACCTGCGGGTTCGTGATGACGATTCGCCGCCCACCTGGGCGATGTAGCCCCATCAAACGTTGAAGCGGAACTCCACGACATCGCCGTCGGCCATGACGTAGTCCTTGCCCTCGATGCGGACCTTGCCCCGGGCCTTCGCCTCGGCCATCGAACCGGCCGCGTCGAGGTCCTCGAACGAGACGATCTCGGCCTTGATGAAGCCGCGCTCGAAGTCGGTGTGGATGACGCCGGCGGCCTGCGGCGCGGTGTCACCCTTGTGGATGGTCCAGGCGCGCGCTTCCTTGGGGCCTGCGGTCAGGTAGGTCTGCAGACCGAGGGTGTGGAAGCCGGTGCGCGCGAGGGCGTGCAGGCCGGGCTCGGACTGCCCGATCGAGTCGAGCATCTCCTGGCGGTCCTCCTCGTCCAGCTCGAGCAGTTCCTGCTCGACCTTCGCGTCGAGGAACACCGCGTCGGCCGGAGCGACGGAGGCACGCAACTCGGCGATCTTCGCCTCGTCGGTGAGCACTGCCTCGTCGGCGTTGAACACGTAGAGGAACGGCTTGGTGGTGAGCAGGCTCAGCTCACGCAGCAGCGAGAAGTCCAGCTTGTCCTTCACGCTGAACAGAGTGGCACCCTCGTCGAGGAACACCTGCGCCTTGAGCGCCTCCTCGTACACGGGCTTGAGTTCCTTGTTCTTGCGCGCTTCCTTGTCCAGCCGCGGCAGGGCCTTCTCCAACGTCTGCATGTCCGCGATCACGAGTTCGGTCTCGATGACCTCGATATCCGACGCGGGATCGACCCGGCCGTCGACGTGGATGACGTCGTCGTCGGCGAACACGCGAACCACCTGACAGATCGCGTCGGCTTCACGGATGTTGGCGAGGAATTTGTTGCCCAGACCCGCCCCCTCGGATGCACCCTTCACGATCCCGGCGATGTCGACGAAGGACACCGTCGCGGGAAGGATGCGTTCGGAGCCGAAGATCTCGGCGAGACGGGTCAGTCGCGGATCAGGCAGTTCGACCACGCCGACATTCGGCTCGATGGTGGCGAACGGATAGTTCGCAGCAAGCACATCGTTCTTGGTCAGCGCATTGAAAAGCGTCGACTTGCCGACGTTGGGAAGACCGACGATTCCGAGGGTAAGGCTCACGGAATCAATATTCTACGCGGGCCCCGCGCGCGTCCCTCACGCGCACGCCACCCGCACCAACTGCGCGATCCGCGCGGCCTGGTCGTCACCGGGAACGGACGACCCGTTGGTCGCGAGTTCGCCGACCTTCGCGTTGACTTCCTGATCGTCGGCGCCACCCTCGATCAGGGGACATGTCTGGGTGACGATCGCCTCGATCGATGCCGTCTCCCGATCGGCGGACAGCGCCGGGTACCCGGCGCGGAACGCCGCGACGAACACGTCGAGCTTCGCTTCGTCGATGAGGTTGCCGACGCTACCCGCGGCACTCGACGCAGCGCTCTGGACCGACGAGACCGCGCCCTCGGCCTGTTGCTGCACGCTCGTCACCGCCGCGTTCGCCGAGGAACGCACCGCATCGTCGGTCGGCGCCTCGTCCGAGCTGCACCCGGCGAGCGCTCCCACTGCGGCGACAGCTGCCGCCATGATCGAGATCCTGACCCTACGGGGCACACCCATTCGATTCGTCACGTTTCGAGCTTGCCACGAAAGGGGATCCTGCCTCCGACAAACCGACATCTCGCTTTCCCCCCGACAACCGGCGCGGCGGGACCGTAGATTGACGGATGTCTGCAGCTTGACGGATGTCGGCCGCGCCGACCGGGCGCGCATGTCGGAAGGACCGCCGTTGACCGAACCGAAGACCGGCGAGCAGAAGCCGGCCCGAAAGGCGGATCGCGCCGCACTGCTCGGCACCGGCGGACTCTGGCTGGCCAAGTGGTCGGCGGGCCTGGTCATCATCGCCGCGGCAGCCGTGGTGCTGGGCTGGATCATCCAGAAGATGTGGGTGATCGTGCTGCCGGTCGCCCTGGCGATCGTCGTGGCGACAATTTTGTGGCCACCGACGCGGGGCATGACGAAACGCGGTGTACCACCGGCAGCAGCGGCCGGCCTCACACTCGTGGCGTTCTTCGCCATCTTCGCCGGGATCATCGCCGGGATCGCGCCCTCGGTGATCTCTCAGGTTCCCGACCTCGCCAACAAGGCGACCGAGGGCATCAACAAGGTCCAGGACTGGGTCAAGGGTCCACCGATCAATCTGCGCGACGAGCAACTCGACAGCGCCGTCGCCGCTGTGGTCGAACGACTGCAGGGCAGCGCCGCGTCGATCGCGGGCGGCGTGTTCTCCGGGGTGACCACCGCGGGCTCGATGCTGATCACCCTGGCGCTGGTGCTGGTCTTGACGTTTTTCTTCATCAAGGACGGACCCCGCTTCCTGCCGTGGCTGCACCGCGTGAGCGGAAGCCGCGCGGGCACCCACCTCGACGAGGTGCTGACCCGCATGTGGAGCACACTCGGCGGCTTCATCCGTACACAGGCCCTGGTGAGCCTGATCGATGCAGTGTTCATCGGCATCGGCCTGGTCATTCTGGGAGTGCCCCTCGCGCCGGTGCTCGCCATTCTCACCTTCATCGGCGGCTTCATCCCGATTGTCGGTGCCTTCGTCGCCGGTGCCTTGGCGGTGTTGGTGGCGCTGGTGGCGAACGGTTTTACCACTGCGCTTATCGTGCTCGCGCTGATCATCGCGGTGCAGCAGATCGAGGGGAACGTTCTGCAACCGGTGTTGCAGTCCAAGAGCATGAACCTGCACGCCGTGGTGGTCCTGCTCGCAGTGACGGCGGGCTCGTCGCTGTTCGGGATCGTCGGCGCATTCCTGGCCGTGCCGGTTGCCGCGGTCGCTGCGGTAGTGATCCGCTACCTCGGCGAACAGATAGACAAGAACTCGGTGGAAACCGATCCCGAGGATGGAACGAAGGCGCTGCCCGCGCCGGGCGATACCTCGGTGCCCGATCCGAAGATCCCGCCCGCTACCGCGCCCGAGCCATCGGAGCCCGACCCGTCCGCACCCTCGAAGACGTGAGCTTCGGGCCGCGCCGGCTCAGCCTGCGATCTGCACGGCGGAGCCGGCGCGGCCGCGGATCACGTGCAGGCGGCTGGGGATGCGCTGACGCATCTCGTCGACATGGCTGACGACACCGACCACACGACCGCCCTCTCTCAGTTCGTCGAGCACCCCCATCACCGCGTCGAGCGCGTCGGCGTCGAGCGTGCCGAAGCCCTCGTCGATGAACATGGTGTCGAGGACCAGCCCGCCCGCTTCCGCGGCCACGACATCGGCCAGCCCCAGTGCCAACGCGAGCGACGCCTGAAACGACTCTCCCCCGGACAGCGTCTTCGTGGACCGCACCACGCCGGTGTACTCGTCGTGGATGTCGAGCCCCAGACCTCCCCGCCGACCATGGGTACCGGCGGCGTCGGTATGCACGAATTCGTAGCGCCCACCGGACATCCGGAGCAGCCGTTCGGATGCCGCTTCGGCGACCTCTTCGAGTCGCGCCGCGAGCACGTACGAGCGGAGCGACATCTTGCGCGTGTTCGCGCCGCCGCCCGCGACGACGTCGGCGAGCTCTGCCAATTCGGCCTGCTCGTCGCGTAGCGGTGCAAGCTCGGCGCAGGCCTGTGCGAGTCGGGCCGTGTAGGTCTCGATGT
>NZ_JAUZMZ010000277.1:0-3877 GCF_036327435.1 Rhodococcus chondri
TTCCCGGACCGTGGAACCGGGCTCCCACCCGAGCGGTGTCGGGTGCATCCTCGTGCCCTGACACTGAAATCAGCATCGAACGACGCAAACCCGACCTCCGGTCAGGCCGCGCGAAAAATCGAGGCTAACAAGCCGGGCGGCCGCGGTGGGACGATAAATGCTGATTCGGTGGGTGCCGGCGTGATCGGTACGGCGAGGAAACATCAGTTCTCCGCCACACCGGATCTGCCGTGTCTGTTCACCGGTGGAGGAGGGTGCTCGAGGACTCGGCGCCTCGGCTCCTTCGGCTCGATTTCCCAGTCGATCACTGTGTCTTCATCTGCAGTTGCGTCATGGTCACCGACGGGTGACCATGACGCCTGCACGCTGCGACGACCGCGGAGTCGGCCTGATGATCAGGGTCGGACGACTGCGCTCGTCGACCGGTACTTGATACCGAGAGCCAGGATCACCGCGGCAAGGCAGGCCAACGCGAGCATCGCGCAGACCGCGCCGAGTCCCGCGACCGTCGGTGTCGATGTCCCCGGCACCACCAGGTAGGCGAGGAGCAACGTTGCGACCGAGGTACCCACCGCCGACGCCGCGGTCCGCAGAACCGTTTGGCTGCCGGTCATCTCACTGGTGTTGTGCTCGGGAACGAATTCGACGAGCAGGTTCGGCATCGCGGTGTAGGCGAAGGCCGTTGCGATCGAACTGGCCACCACCAGCATCGTCATACCGATGACCGAATCGCGGAAGAAGAAGAAGCCGGCGCACGCAATTCCGAACAGGGCACTTCCGAGCAGGAGCGACGACCTGGCACCGACCACGGCGGCGATCTTGCCTGCAACGGGCGTGCACGCCATACCGATCATCGCACCGACGAACGAGAGCATGCCGGCATAGGTGGGCGAAAGCCCCAGCCCGAACGGCGCACTCGTAGGCGTCTGCATGATGATCGGAATCAGCATGGTCGACACCCCGATCGGCCCGACTCCGAGGGCGATGCCGGCGGCCATGGTCAGAGCTACGTTCCGTTCCGCCAGCAGACGCAGGTTGACGATCGGGGACGTGCGGCCGAGCTCCCACCACACCCACCACGCGAAGATCACTGCGCCGACGAGAATGGGGCCCAGCACGAGACCGTCACTCCATCCCCATGCCCGACTCTGGGTGAGGCCGAACAGAATTGTGGCCACCGCGACTGCCAGACCGACGGCGCCGACGAAATCCACCTGTTGCCGCTGGCGGACACGGCGGCGCCACGGGAGTACGGCTTCGACCAGGAAGATGCAGACGACGGCGTAGACCGCGGTGACAACGAAGATGTATCGCCAGTCGCCGAGGTCGATCAGCACGCCTGCGACGAGAACAGAGGCAGCACCGGCCGCGACGGCGGAACCGGAGATCAAGGCAATGGCCATCGGCACCTTGTGCGCCGGCAGGTGCTCGCGGGCCAGACCGATGCACAACGGCAGGATCGCCCCCGCAACACCCTGAATTGCACGGCCGGCGATGATGGCCTCGAGAGTGCCGAATGCCATGCTGATGATCGAACCCGATGCCGCGCAGATCAAAACAATGATCAGCACACGTTCGCGGCCGTACATGTCGCCGAGTCGCCCGCACACCGCCGCCGAAGCTGCGGCGACCAACAGGAACGCGGTCACGGTCCAGCCGACAGCGGAGGTGTCCGTTTCGAAGATGCGGGCGAAGGTCGGCAGCGCCGCGTACATCATCGATGTCTCGAAGGCACTGATCACCTCGACTGCGATCAGCACGGCCACCACCAGCCAAACCGGTCGCGACCGCTCGTAGCGCCGTTGCGAGCGTGTGGACGACCGTGGATCCGGTGCGATCGTGGTACTCATGCAGCCTCCTGTACTCCTCTGACCCCGAACAGGCACGGTATTGCGGTGCGGTACGTCACAAGAGTCGGATGCCGCTCAGTGGGACTGCCCGATGACAGCCCGGTGGTAGTGATCGACCCGGGCATTCCTGTCGGACCACGAGGCGGGTACACATTTCGCGGGCCACGTTCGTCCGGTGGCGAGGACCACCAGTGTCGACTACCTCGATCTCGGACCTGGAGCGACGCCCTCGTCGGGGTTGATTCCACGGCGAACCGCGCCGGGTACGGACCGCGGGGACGGCCGGGCGGTCCGCGCCGAGGAATGCAGCTGCCACGGAACGCTGGTCACCATCACCCCGCGCTGAAAGAGCAATCGGCTCTTCAAGCGCAGCGCGCTCTGATTGTGCAGGAGCTGTTCCCACCAATGCCCCACCACGTACTCGGGGATGAACACCGTCACCACATCCCGCGGGGAGGACCGTCGGATTGTGCTGACGTAGTCGATTACCGGACGGGTGATTTCTCGGTACGGCGAGTCGATCACCTTCAGCGGCACGGGGAGATTGCTGCGTTCCCACGCACCCACCAGTGCGCGGGTGTCGGCATCGTCGACGTCGACGGTGACCGCCTCGAGGACGTCCGGGCGGGTGGCGCGCGCATAGGCCACGGCGCGCAGGGCGGGTCCGTGGAGCTGGGAGACCAGGACGATCGAGTGGGTGCGACTGGGCAGCACCCCGTCCCACTCGGCCGCCTCCAGTTCTTCGGCGACGCTGTCGTAGTGGTGATGGATCGCTCTCATGACGGCGAACATGACCGACATCGCGACGATCGCGATCCAGGCACCGGCGACGAACTTCGTGATCAGCACGATCACCAGGACCGAGGAGGTCATCGCCAGGCCGATCGTGTTCACGACGCGTGAGCGCTGCATCCGCCGCCGTTCCCGCACGTCGCTCTCCGTCGACAGGTGCCCGGTCCAGTGCCTGACCATGCCGGCCTGGCTCAACGTGAACGAGACGAACACCCCGACGATGTAGAGCTGGATCAGCCGCGTCACCTCGGCGCCGAACGCGGCAACGAACACGATCGCTGCGGCCGACAGGAAGACGATGCCGTTGCTGAACGCCAGCCGATCCCCCCGGGTGTGGAGCTGGCGCGGAAGGTAGCGGTCCTGCGCGAGGATCGATCCCAGGACCGGGAAACCGTTGAACGCGGTGTTGGCGGCCAGCACCAGGATGACGGCGGTCAACGCCGTCATGAGGTAGAAGCCCGGCCGGAAATCGGCGAAAACGGTTTCCGCGATCTGCACGACCAGGGTCTTCTGATGATAGTTCTCGGGTGCCCCGCGCAGTTGGGTGCCGGGGTCCTCGGCGATCACCACGCCGAGCCTGTCAGCGAGCACGATGATCCCCAGCAACATGGTCACCGCGATACCGCCGAGCATCAGCAAGGTGGACGCGGCGTTACGGGACTTCGGTTTCCGGAAGGCCGGGACGTCGTTGCTGATCGCCTCCACACCGGTCAGGGCCGCGCACCCCGACGAGAATGCACGCGCGAGAAGGAACGCGAAGGCGAGACCGGTCGCCGCGGAAGGCTCGGCGACGAGCTCGAAGCCCGACGACTCCGCACGAAGATCGTTGCCGAACACGAAAACCTGGGTCAGTCCCCAGCCGAGCATCACCGTCATGGAGAGCATGAAGCCGTAGGTCGGCACCGCGAACGCAACCCCGGCCTCCCGCAGGCCACGGAGGTTGACAGCCGTGAGAATCACGATGGCGCCCACGGCGAACAACACCGTGTGGTGGGCGACGAACGGGACCGCCGAGCCGATATTGGAGGCGGCGGCCGAGATCGACACCGCCACCGTCAGCAGGTAGTCGACGAGCAGAGCACTGCCGACGATCAGCCCGGCGGTGGCACCGAGATTCTTCGTCGCCACCTCGTAGTCGCCGCCTCCGGACGGATAGGCATGGACGTTCTGCCGGTAGCTCGCCACGACCACCGCCAGGACAACTGCGACCGCCACCCCGATCGACGGCGCGAACG
>NZ_JAUZMZ010000278.1:0-3871 GCF_036327435.1 Rhodococcus chondri
GGAGTACACCGTCGGGCAGGGCGGCATGTCGCTGTGGGCGCGGATGCCGGAGCCGGTGTCGACGGCCCTTGCCGCGACCGCCCCCAGTCACGGTGTGGTGCTCGCAGCCGGGCCCAGATTCGGTGTGCAGGGCGCGTTCGAGAGGTTCGTGCGCCTGCCCTACACCCAGCCGCCGGTCGCGCTGCGCCGCGCGGTCGCCTCGGTCGCCGCCGCGTACGACGCTCTGGCCCTGGGCCGGAATCTCCACGAACCGCGTCTGGTCGTCTGACCGCGCGCGGCGGGATGAAACCCGTTGCGCCGACGGCCGGTCGCGGGGACGGCTGCGGCTATATCCTCGAAAGAGGTGAATTCGCAAACCGGACGCGACGCCGTTGCCGAGTGGAATGTGAGGACATACCGTGGCAGGGCAGGATCCGCTGCCGACCCAGCGCCACATCGGGCCGGTAACCGGCCCCGATGTCGTCGAGGAACTTGCTGCCGCCGGATTCACCGACGCGGTGGAGATCGGCCGTGGGGGGTTCGGGCTGGTCTATCGCTGCCGGGAGGTTGCACTCGACCGGGTCGTCGCGGTCAAGGTACTGACTTCGGGTCCGGACCCCGACAATCTCGAGCGGTTCCTGCGTGAGCAGCGTGCGATGGGACGGCTGTCCGGGCACCCGCACATCGTGCACATCTTCCAGATCGGCACGACCGAATCGGGCCGGCCCTACCTGGTGATGCAGTACCACCCGAAGGATTCGCTCGATGCGCGGATCCGCCGGTCGGGGCCGGTGGGCTGGCAGGAAGCGTTGCGGATCGGGGTCAAATTGTGCGGCGCGCTCGAGACCGCACACCGGCTCGGAGTGGCCCACCGCGACGTCAAACCCGCCAACATCCTGCTCACCGATTTCGGCGAGCCCCAGCTCACCGACTTCGGTATCGCGCGCGTGCGCGGAGGGTTCGAAACCTCGGCAGGCGAAGTCACCGGCTCACCGGCGTTCACCGCGCCGGAAGTGCTCGCCGGAAGCACGCCCACCGCAGCGTCCGACGTGTACAGCCTCGCGGCCACCCTGTTCTGTGCGCTCACCGGGCACGCTGCGTTCGAGCGGCGCAGCGGTGAACGGATGGTCGCGCAGTTCGTACGGGTGACCACCGAACCCGTCCCGGATCTCCGGACCACCGGCATCCCCGACGCCCTGTGCGAGGCGATCGAAGAGGCCATGTCCGTCGATCCGTCGGGCAGGCCCGCGACCGCCGCCGAATTCGGGGAGTCGCTGCGCAGTATCCAGGTAGCGGAGGGACTGACCCCCGACGAACTGCTCGTCGCCGGTGACACGGGCGCAGTCGGAACGGGCGCGCTCCACGGTGCGCCGGGTACCGCGCCCCCCACGGGCGAGCGCAGTACCCGGCGGACGGGTTCGCCCTCGAGATCGACGACACCCCCCGTCCCCGCGACCAGATTCCGGCCTCCGGTACCCGGCCGCCGGTTGGTGGCGCGGCGGCGGCTGCTCGACGTGCTCGGTGCCGAGCAACGCAGAAGGCTCGTCGTCGTGCATGCCCCGGCGGGATACGGGAAGACGATGCTGGCCCTCCAATGGCGCTATGTCCTCGACCAGCAGGACGTTCCGGTGGCGTGGCTGAACGTCGACCACGACGACAACAACGTCGTGTGGTTCCTCGCGCACCTCGTCGAAGCGATCCGGCAGGTCCGGCCCACGCTCGCACAGGAACTGGGGCAGGTCCTCGACGAGCACGGCGACGAGGCCGAACGGTACGTGCTCACGTCGCTGATCGACGAGATCCACGCCGAGGGTTGCCGGATCGTCCTGATCGTCGACGACTGGCACCGCATCACCCATCACGCGACGATCGCGGCGATGGCGTTCCTGCTCGACAACAGTTGCCATCACCTGCAGGTGATGGTGGTGGGGCGCACCCGCACCGGACTGCCGATGAGCCGCATGCGTGTCCTCGGCGAACTGATCGAAATCGACTACAGCATGCTGGCTTTCGACCGCGAGGAGGTGCGCGAGTTTCTCTGCGACCACTGTTGTCTCGAGCTCGACGACTCGCTGATCGACGACCTCACCACCGCCACCGACGGCTGGCCCGCCGCACTGCAGCTCGTATCGATGTCGCTGCGCTGCCACGACAATCCCGGAGATCTCGTCGCCCACCTGTCCGGTCGGCATCGCGGGATCGGTGAGTTCCTCACCGAGAATGTTCTCGCAGCCCTCGACCCGGACCTCGTCGAGTTCCTGCTCACTGCGGCCGTCACCGAACGCACGTGCGGCAGTCTGGCATCGGCTCTCAGCGGCCGCGGCCGCGGGCAGGCGATGCTCGAGGAGATCGAGGAACAAGACCTGTTCCTGCACAGCGTGGACGACGAGGGACGCTGGTTCCGGTTCCAGCCGCTGTTCGCCGAATTCCTGCGGCAACGCCTCGAGCGGGACTTTCCCGACCGGCTCGCCGGGCTGCACCGCACCGCCTCGAACTGGTTCGCGGAGCATTCCATGACGAGCGAGGCCGTCGACCACGCGCTCGCCGCGGCGGACGACGAGCGTGCCGTCGATATCGTCGAGCACGACGGACGCATGCTGCTGGCGAACGGTCAGGCCAACACCCTGCTCGGTCTCGCCGCGAAACTCCCGCGCCGCGCGGTGGTGTCCCGGCCGCGGCTGCAGCTCACACTCGCGTGGGCGAACATCGTCATCCACCATCCTCAGCGCGGCCTGCATGCGCTGGACCTGGTCGAATCGGGCATTGCGGCGGGCTGGGTAACCGGGGAGGAAGCCGACGACATGACCGTCGAGACCGAGGTGGTGCGACGCCTCCTCGACGTGCGCGCCGACCGCACCGGCCGGATGGGTGACCTCGTCGAACACGTACTCGCACGCGCCGGCTCGCTGGCGCCGCTGGTGGTGTCGACGGGACTCAACGCCGCGACGTTCGACGCGATTTACCGCGGCGAGTTCGCCGAGGCGCAGCGGCTGCAGTCGCTGGCCGAGCCGTACCACGAACTCAACGGCGGGCCCTACAACCTCATGCACGGGTACGCGCTACGCGGTCTCGCAGCGCTCGAACAACTCCACACCGAGACGGCCGGGGAGTACTTGCGGGAGGCGTTCCGGCTCTCGTGTGCCGGTAGCGGCCGGCATTCCTCGCCGGCATTGCTCGCCGGCTCGGTGCTGGGGGAGTTCCTGTACGAGCAAGGCGAAATCGACGAAGCCGAACGCCTGCTCGACGACGGTTACGCGCTCGGCGCCGAAGGCGGAGTCGTCGATTTCAAGATCGCGCGGTATGTCGTCGGTGCCCGCATCAAAGCTCTGCGCGGCGATCAGGAGACTGCGACGAACCGGTTGCACGACGGTGCCCGTGCCGCCGCCACGATGCGGCTCGACCGATTGGCGGCAGCCGTGGAGAACGAACGCGTCCGGCTGGGTCTGCCGCCGCTGCCGGGAACGAGTGCGCGGCCGGTCGCCGAATACGGGAAACACCCGCGACCCGAAACGGGAACCGCCCTGCACACCGCCCAGCTGGACGAGGAAACCGCGATCCTCCTGCTGGTGGCCGACCCCACCCCCGACAACATCGACCTCGCATGCCGGTGGGCCCAGGAATGGGTGACCCTGCTGAGTGAGCGTGGTTTTCCGCGGCGCGCGCAGCGAGCCGAGCGGCTACTCGCCGAGTGCCGGGCCGCAGCACGCGAGCGGCGCCCGGCCGAACCGTAGGGTCCGGGCGGGCGCCGTCGGTGGGGTCCGGGTGGCTAGCCTCGATTTTTCGCGCGGCCTGACCGGAGGTCGGGTTTGCGTCGTTCGATGCTGATTTCAGTGTCAGGGCACGAGGATGCACCCGACACCGCTCGGGTGGGAGCCCGGTTCCACGGTCCGGG
>NZ_JAUZMZ010000279.1:0-3860 GCF_036327435.1 Rhodococcus chondri
CGCCGGCAAGATCGACACCCGGACGCTGCCCGAACCCGTCTTCACCACAACCGAATTCGTTGCCCCACGCACCGACGGTGAGACCCGTGTCGCGGCGGTGTTCGCCGAGGTGCTCGGCCTCGACCGGGCCGGAGCGCACGACGACTTCTTCGCGCTCGGCGGCAACTCGCTGTCGGCGACCCGCGTGGTCGCCCGGCTCGACTCCTCGCTCGGGGTGCGCGCCGTCTTCGAGAACCCGACCGTGGCGGCGCTGGCCGCGGTGGTCGGCGAAGGCGGAACAGGGACGCGGCCACCGCTCCTCGCCGGCCCCCGCCCCGACCGCATCCCGCTCTCACCCGCCCAGCATCGGATGTGGCTGATCAACCGGTTCGATCCCACCTCACCCGTCTACAACATCCCCGTCGCCGTGCGGCTGCGCGGCACCCTCGACCACGCCGCGTTGCAGGCTGCCGTGCACGACGTGGTGCAGCGCCACGAAACGCTGCGCACCGTGTTCCCCGACGCCGACGGGCCGCAGCAGGTGATCCTCGACGACGCCGCGCTGGACCTGGTCCCGCGACCGGTCACCACCGAGACCGAGCGCGACGAGATGTTCGCGGTGCTGTCGCGCGGATTCGACGTCACCACCGAGGTCCCGATCCGCGGCGCGCTGCTGCAGGCCGCCGCCGACGACCACATGCTCGTCGTCGTCGTGCACCACATCGCTGCCGACGGCGCGTCCACCGTGCCGCTGGCCCGCGACATCCTCATCGCGTACAGCGCCCGGCTCGCCGGCACCGCTCCGCAGTGGGAACCGCTCGCCGTGCAGTACGCGGACTTCGCGCTGTGGCAACGCTCGATGCTCGGCGACCCGGCCGACACCGACTCGCTCGCGGCCCGTCAGCTCGCCTACTGGACCGACACGCTCGCCGATGCCCCTGCGGTGCTCGAGTTGCCCGCCGATCGGCCCCGCTCGGCGGTCGCGTCGCAGCGCGGCGCCCGCACCGACTTCCGCATCGACGCCGCGACCGTGCGGGCGCTCGACGACCTCGCCCGCATGCACGGCGCCACGCGGTTCATGGTGCTGCACGCCGCGCTGTCGGTGCTGCTCGCGCGGCTCGGCAGTACCGACGACGTCAGCGTCGGCACGCCCATCGCCGGTCGCGGTGAGGCCGCGCTCGACGACATCGTCGGCATGTTCGTCAACACGCTCGTGCTCCGCACCCGGCTCGATCCGGCCGCCGGCTTCGACCGGCTGCTCGAGCAGGTCCGCGACACCGACCTCGCCGCGTTCGGGCACGCCGACGTGCCGTTCGAGCAGATCGTCGACGCCGTCGACCCCGTCCGTTCGCAGAGCCACGCGCCGCTGTTCCAGGTGTCGCTGTCGCTGCAGAACCAGGGCACCGGTGTCCTCGCACTACCCGGACTGAGCGTCGAACCCGTCGACCCGGGCGTCGACGTCGCCAAGGTCGACCTCGAATTCACCCTGCGCGACGACGACGGCGGTCTGGCCGCGTCGCTGACCTACGCCACCGACCTGTTCGACGCCGATACCGCCGAATCGTTCACGCAGTGGTGGGTGCGGTTGCTGGACGCGGTGATCGAGAATCCGGCGACACCGGTAGGCGACGTGTCGCTGTTGGGCGACACCGACACGGCTCGCGCCCTCGCGCATGCGCGGCCTGCCGACCTTCCGGTTCTGCTGCTGCCCGAGATCCTGGCGCGCGGTGTCGCGGCGAACCCGGTCGGCGTCGCAGCCACCGACGGCAGCCGGCATCTGACGTACACCGAACTGGACCGCGCATCCAATCGGCTCGCTCGCAAGCTCGTCGAACATCATGTCGGTCCCGAAGTGTTTGTGGCACTGTCGTTCTCACGGTCGCTCGAGGCGATGGTCGCGTTGTGGGCCGTGGCGAAGACCGGTGCAGCGTTCGTGCCGGTCGACCCTGCACTGCCCGAAGCACGAATCGCATATCTGCTGTCGGACTCCGGCGCCACGCTGGGGCTCACGAACGGAGATGCACCGTCCTCCGATATCCCGTGGCTGCGCGTCGACGACACCGACGGATACTCCGATGCGCCCATCGCGCGGAGCGCCTCGCTGACCGCTCTATCCGCGGCGTACATGATCTACACGTCCGGCTCGACCGGCACTCCGAAGGGCGTCGTCGTCACCCACCGCGGCCTGGCCGCCTTCACCGCCGGACACCGCCCCGAACTGGGCCTCACCGCCGCCTCGCGCATGTTGCGGTTCTCGTCGTCGAGTTTCGACGCGTCCGTGTTCGAGCAGATCGCCGCGTTCTCGGCCGGTGCCACCATGGTGGTCGCGGCACCCGACATCGTCGGCGGCAGCGAACTGACCGACCTGCTGCGCCGCGAACACGTCACGCACATCATCACCGCACCGGCCGCGCTCGGCACCGTCACCCCCGACGACCTGCCCGACCTCGAAGCGGTCGTGGTCGGTGGCGACGTGTGCCCGCCCGAACTCGTCGCACAGTTCGGGCCGATCTGCCGGTTCGTCAACAGCTACGGACCCACCGAAACCACCATCATCGTCACCGAAACCGCGCCGCTGAGCCCGGGCGACGCCATCACCATCGGCGTGCCGATCCACGGAGCCGGTGCCGTCGTCCTCGACAACCGGCTGCACCCCGTGCCCGACGGTGTCGTCGGCGAGCTGTACCTGTCGGGCGCGCGCATCGCGCGCGGCTACCACGCGCAACCGGGGCTGACGGCCTCGCGCTTCGTCGCGAGCCCCTTCACCGGTGGGCTCCTGTACCGCACCGGAGACCTGGTGCGACGCAATGTAGCCGGCGAAATCGACTTCGTCGGGCGCAGCGACGCCCAGGTGCAGATGCGCGGCCTGCGTATCGAACTCGGTGAAATCGAAGCCGTCCTCACCCGCACCGGCGAGGTCGCTCAGGCCGTCGTCGTGCTGCACATCGACACCCGCATCGGCGACCGGCTCATCGGCTACGTCGTTGCCGCCGCCGGCCGCACCGCCGACCCGCAGACGCTGCGCGACCGGATCGCCGACGAACTGCCCTCCTACATGGTGCCCGCGCAGATCCTCGTCCTCGACGCGCTGCCGATCACCGTGAACGGCAAGCTCGACCGAAAGGCACTGCCCGTCGCCGGTTTCGAAGCGCAGGCGTTCCGTGCGCCGGAGAATCCCGTCGAGCAAGCCGTCGCCGCCGTCTACGCCGACCTGCTCGGCGCCGACCGCGTCGGCCTCGACGACGACTTCTTCGCACTCGGCGGCAACTCGCTCAGCGCCACCCGACTCGTCGCGCGGCTGCGGGACGCGCTGCACACCGCCGTCCCGATGCAGTGGGTGTTCACCCATCCCACCGTCGAAGCGCTGGCCGCGCGGATCGCCGAAGGCGGAAGCGGGGGACCGGAGTTCGGGACGATCCTGCCGATCCGGGCCCAGGGCGACCTGCCGCCGCTGTTCTGCGTCCACCCGATCGTCGGATTGTCGTGGTGCTACACGGCACTCGCCCGGCAGATCGATCCGTCGGTGCCCGTGTACGGACTACAGACCCCGCTCGACGACAAACCCGCCACCCTCGACGACCTGGCGGCTCACTACGTCGACGAGATTCGTCGCATCCAGCCGCACGGGCCCTACCGGCTGCTCGGCTGGTCACTCGGCGGCGTGATCGCGCACGCCATGGCGGTGCAACTGCAGGCCGTGGGCGAAAGCGTCGAGACACTGGCAATGCTCGACAGCTTCGTCGGCACCGAGCTCTCCGAGGCGGCCGCATCCGAGCAGGCGGGCATCCCGATGAGTGATCTGCTCGCCGGCCTCGGTGTCGACGGGGACGGGCCGGAGCCGGCCGATATCCCCGAACTCGTCTCGGTGGTCGCCGAACACA
>NZ_JAUZMZ010000027.1:0-38915 GCF_036327435.1 Rhodococcus chondri
GACGGCCGGCGACTCGTTGTTTCGAGTTCCCACCGGCTACTTCGCGCACTTCGTCCCAGAAGACGAAGTCGACGACGACGCCGACGAAGATGTCTGGTCTCAGGTGGAGAAAGCGGAGAAGGAGGGGAAAATAGATCGCGCCTACCGCGGTGAGATCGCGATCGCAGGTCCGGAGGGAACGACCGACCTGTATATTTCTCTGCTTTGATCACCATGCAGAGCGCGCCGGTCCTGCATACTCACCTTCATAGACCCATATCGGTGACCGGAGTCTGTCCGTCACGCCTGGTGCAGTGGCAGATAGGTCGGCTCGGGTGTCCGTGCTCGGGTGCATGCGAGGTAGGGAGGCGGTCGGTGGATCGAGGGGTGCAGACCACTGCGGATACGGCGCGGGACACCATTTCCACCTACCGCGACCCCGTCTCGAAATACACCTTCGTCACCGCTCCACCACACGCTGTGCCCGACATCTGGCGCGAGTACCTCGACGGCGCTCTCGCGGCGTATACCCGCTACGGTGCCGAATCGGCCCTCGAGTACGACAAGGTCCGCGCCGGCCACAGCACGGCGCTCTTCTCCGCGGCGCTCGACGACAACGGCGTGGTGGTCGGTGGGTTGCGTGCCCAGGGACCGTTCCGGTCGTCGGCAGAATCTCATGCACCGAGAGAATGGGAGAACCCCGAGAACATCACGCGCATCCGCGAGATGATCGAAGCCCGGATCCCGTTCGGACTGATCGAAGCGAAAGCCGCATGGGTCGGCGAGGACGTGCCCGGACGGCGTGATCTCACACTCGCCGTGGCGAGGATGGGTGCACATTTCATGCACGTTCTCGGAACGCGATTCATGATGGCCACTGCCGCCGACACCGTGCTCGATCTGTGGCGCACTTGCGGGGGTGTTGTCGACGAGAGCATTCCGCACACTCCGTATCCCGATGCGCGCTACCGCACACGCCTGATGTGGTGGGACTCCACCCGGATCGACCGCTTCGGCTTCCCCGTCGGAGCCCCTCCGGGCAGTGCCCGCTCTCCGGAGCCGGAAACGACGCGATCGGAGGCCGAGTGATTCGCGGCGGGAGCCCTCAGTGGCAGCCCACGATTCTGGAAGAGTGCAAAGCGGAAGACGTCGCCGAACTCGATCGTTTGCGTTCCGATCGCACGGTGACGGTCGCCGATCGCTTGCCGGACCAGCAGCGCGCGCTGCGGGAGGTGCTGCCTTCACCCGCCGCCGATCTGCTCGGTGAACCCGCACGCTGGGTGTATTTTCCGTGGCGGCACACTCTTGTGCACATTCTGGGTCCGCGGGGTTTCCGCCGGCTTCGACTCGACCGCAACCGGAACAAACTGACCGCGCGCGAGCAGGAGCGGCTGGCAGGACGGAAAATCGGCGTGGTCGGATTGAGCGTAGGGTCCGCGGTCGCGCAGGCTCTGGCACTCGAGGGCCTGTGCGGGGAACTGCGACTCGCGGACTTGGACTCGCTCGAACTGTCCAACTTGAATCGCATTTCGGCGTCGGTCGTCGACCTGGGCGTCAACAAGGCGATCGTGGCCGCGCGCCGGCTCTCGGAGCTCGATCCGTACCTGTCGATGCCGGTATGGCCCGAAGGGCTGGGACCGGACACCATCGGCACATTCATCGACGGGCTCGACGTCGTCGTCGACGAATGCGATTCACTCGACGTGAAGGTGCTGCTCCGACTGGAGGCGGCGCGGCGCGGTGTGCCGGTGGTGATGGAGACGAGCGACAGGGGGCTCATCGACGTCGAACGCTTCGACATCGACGCCACGCCGCCCTTCCACGGTCTGCTGGGCGACATCGACGTCGCACAGCTCGCCGGTCTGACCGATCGGGAGAAGATTCCCTTCGCGCTGCGCCTGCTGGGTCCGGAGGGCATTTCGACGCGGATGGCAGCGTCTCTGCTCGAGGTGAACCGCACGCTCACGACGTGGCCGCAACTGGGAAGCGAAGTGATGCTCGGAGGCGCCACGGTGGCCGCGGTCGTCCGACGTCTGCTGCTCGGGAAACCCATGCCCTCGGGACGGGCGAGGATCGATCTCGACGCGATCCTCGACGGATTGCTTCCGCCGGAGTCGACGGTACCGCTGTCGGTGGAGACAACCGTGCAACGGGCACCGGAGGACCCGATCGACGCCGTGTTGCACGCGGCGAGTCGCGCTCCCTCCGGGGGCAACAGTCAACCGTGGTCGATAACAGTCGAGTCGGGTGAACTGCGTATCGAGGCCGGCTCCCACTTCGTTCGGACGGGTATCGACATACGGTGTCGGGGTACTTATCTGGCTATCGGGGCGGCTCTGCAGAATGCGCGGATCGCCGCCGCGGCACACGGAATGCTCGGACCGTTCCGTGTGCAGGAGCGAGCTGGAGCTGTTCCCCCGAACGACGTCGTCGCCGCTGTGCGGTTCGGAGCAGGGGCAGATCCCGAGCTTGCCGATTGCTACGAGGCGATGCTTTCGCGCGCGACGACCCGGCACGTGGGCAACGGTGCGCCGCTGCCCGGATCGGCACCCGACGCTTTCCACCGCGCGGCGCGGCTGCAGGAGGGCAGGATTCGCGTGATCACCGACGTGGTCCGACTGGATCGGATTGCCGACGTTCTTGCTGAAGCCGATCGCATTCGCTATCTCGAACCGGCCCTCCGCCGGGAGATGCTCGGGGAATTGCGGTGGCCGTCGGGCGGCGGGTCCGGCACCGGGATCGACGTCACGTCGCTCGGCCTGGACGAGGCCGAGACCGTGATGCTCGAGCTCGCGCTCCGGGAGGACGTGCTCGACCAGTTGGGGGAATGGGACCTCGGCCATGCGCTGGGGCGGCCTACCGCAGATCGGGTGCGGGCGAGTGCCGCGTTCGTCGCGGTGTTTGCGGAAGGCCCGCGGCCGTCCGATTACGTGCGCGCCGGGATGGTGGCGGAGAACGTCTGGGTTGCCGCGCAGAGTCTCGAGCTGGCCGTGCAACCCATGACTCCGGTCTTCCTCTACGCCGAGGACGGTGCGGATCTCACTGCGTTGTCGGCAGCGCAGGCGGATTCCATGGACAAGCTTCAAGCGGTTCTCGACGATGTTGTCGAGAAACCCTCCGACTGCAGGCTTGCCACCCTCCTGCGGATAACCCGCGCTCGTCCTGAACGTCCCCGAAGTGCGCGACGCTCGGATACCCTGCGAACAAGGCCCTGACCAAACTTCGTGCCCGTCAACAAATTCTTTACGGCGCAGGAGACGGACATGCCGTTGGAAAGTCTCGAGAGCCTCGTTGCCAGAGTGGCGACGCATCTCATGCCGGTCGACGTCGTATCGCACCGGGCCGTTGTGGAGACCGTGCTGCGGGATCTCGTCGAGTACTTCCAGGTGGACACCGCGTTCCTGCGCTACAACGATCATGAGATCCATGCGACCGTTCTGGTCGCCGAGTGGCCGCCGCGGACGTCCGTTCCCGATCCTGATCCGCTGGGTGTGGTGCATTTCCATGAGGCCGACCCGATCTTCGCTCTGACCGAGAACATGAAGGAACCGTCGGTGAGCCGTCCCGCGCAGTCCGGGGCCGAGTACGCCGACCGGATACGAGCGGGTTCGGGAGTTCCCGAAGTCTCCGTCGTGGCGGTTCCGTTGATCTCCGGTCACGTCACCACCGGCACCTTGGGTTTCATCAAGGCCGGCGACCGCATCTGGGACGAAGACGAGATCTACACCCTCACAATGATCGCTGCCATGCTCACGCAGGTACAGGCAAGGATCCGCGCCGAACAGGAACTCCGCGACGCCGCCTACCACGACGATCTCACCGGGTTGGCGAGCCGACGTGCTCTGCTCGAATATCTCGAAAAGCGTTTGCAGCCAGGGCAACCCGGTCCGGTCGCGGCGGTATTCCTGGACATGGATCGGCTCAAACCGCTCAACGACTTCCTCGGTCACACCGCGGTCGATACCTTCCTGTGCCGGACAGCGCAGCGTATGACCCGGGTATGCGATCCGGCAGACATGGTGGCGAGGCTCGGTGGCGACGAGTTCGTCATCGTCTTCGACGGTCCGATGTCGTTGGAAGAGGCACGCGAGCGGGCCGAAGAGCTCCGATGGGTCGTGGGAATGTCCGTGCAGCTCGGAAGTCAGGTCGTGGGCCGGGGAGCGAGCCTGGGTGTCGCAGTCGGCGAACCGGGTCGGGTCGGTCCGGTGGCATTGCTCGGCCGCATCGACGAAGCGATGATGCGTGCCAAGAGCAAGGGCGGCAACAGCGTCGAAGCGTATACCGACGATATGCGTGGCGCGAGCGAGCGCCGGACCATCATCGAACTCAATTTGCGTACGTCGATCGACGACCAGCACCTCACACTGGAGTACCAGCCCGAATTCGACCTGCGCGACGGCCGGATCCTCGGTGTCGAAGCGTTGGTGCGCTGGAACCATCCGGTGCTCGGCACGTTACAGCCCTCCGAATTCATCGAGGTGGCGGAGTCGACCAACCTCGCCGGCGAACTCGGACGCTGGGTGCTGCGCACAGCATGTGCGCAGCTGGCCGATTGGCACAGACGGATCCCGGGTCTCGAGCTGCGGATGAATGTCAATATTTCGCCGGCGCAGCTGGTGGGTATGGGCTTCGTCGAAATGGTGGAGAGCACACTCGAGGAGTTCGGTCTGGGCAAGTCGTCACTGTGCCTGGAGATCACCGAATACGTGGTGGTGAGCGATCTCGAACGTTCCCGCGCAACCCTGCGGCGCCTCGACCGCCTGGGCGTGTGCTGCGCCATCGACGACTTCGGCACCGGCTACAGCTCGCTCGCGCACCTGAAGTCGCTTCCCGTCCATACTCTCAAGATCGACAAGGTGTTCGTGCTCAACCTGCAGCGCAGCCAGAGCGATCGCGTCATCGTCGAATCGATTGTGGGGTTGGCGTCCGCCTTCGGTCTCGATGTCGTCGCCGAAGGACTCGAGTCTGTTGCCGCGGCACGCAAGCTCCTCGGCCTCGGGTGTTACCGCGCGCAGGGGTTCCTGCTGAGCAAACCCAAGCCCGCCGCTCAGCTCGAGGACTTGCTGCGCCGGAGACAGATCGAACTGCCCTGGGCAACCGCCACTCCAGACCTGTTGTGATCGGTTCCACCGCTGCGCCTCGCGGCGTCACGGGTCCGGCCGCGCCGGTTGTGGATTATGGATGTTATGCCGCCCGCATCGTCGCGACCACCCTCCGCATTCGCTCGTGTTCTGTTCAGTGCCCTGTTGGCAGCGGTACTCGTCGCGGTCGCAGTAGCGGTATGGGGTTCGCGCGAACCGAGCATCCCGATTCCCGACGGGGTTCCACCCCCTCCAGGCACCGCGCTCCCCGCCATCGACGTCGAGGGCCCAGGTCGGACCGCGGCACTGCTCCGCGACTGGGCCGCGCCGCAGGCCGACGCCCTCGGTATCCCGGTGATCGCACTCGAGGCCTACGGCCATTCGGCGGCCGTGCTCGCCGGCTCGGACCCCGGCTGCGGTCTGGCGTGGACGACGCTCGCCGGGATCGGCAGCGTCGAGAGCCGGCACGGCCGGCACGCCGGGGCGAGCCTCGGCCCGGACGGCACGGCCACGCCCGAGATCCGTGGCGTCCCCCTCGACGGAGGCCCCGGTCTCGCCGAGATCCGCGACACCGACGGCGGACGGCTCGACGGTGATCCCGTCCTCGACCGCGCGATGGGGCCGATGCAGTTCATCCCCGAGACCTGGGTGCGGTGGGGTGTCGACGCCAACGGTGACGGGGTCGCCGACCCCGACAACATCGACGACGCCGCGCTCAGTGCCGGCCGCTATCTGTGCGACCGCGGGGGAGACCTCACCACCGCCGAAGGGTGGACGAGGGCGCTGATGGCCTACAACCTGTCGGGCGAGTATCTGACCCTCGTGCGCGACCGCGCGTCGGCCTACGGCGTCGGTGTACGCCCGTGAGGTGGCGATAAGTCGGGGAGTGCAGGCGCGCCCGTGCTTCACTGCCTGGTCGCGGCGGTTACGCTGTCTCCAGCGTGCAGACCCCCGCAGCGTGAAGTCCATCGAAGGAGAATCAGCCAGTGGCCATCATTGAGCAGGTAGGAGCCCGCGAGATCCTCGACTCCCGGGGTAACCCCACGGTCGAGGTCGAGGTGCTGCTCGACGACGGAAGTTTCGCTCGGGCTGCGGTGCCCTCCGGTGCATCCACCGGTGAGCACGAGGCGGTCGAGCTGCGTGACGGCGGCGAACGCTACAACGGCAAGGGTGTGGAACAGGCTGTCGAGGCAGTCCTCGCCGAGATCGGCCCGGCCATCATCGGCCTGGACGCCACCGAACAGCGCACCGTCGACCAGGCACTTCTCGATGCCGACGGCACACCCGACAAGGCACGGCTCGGCGCGAACGCGCTGCTCGGTGCGTCGCTCGCGGTCGCCAAGGCCGGTGCCGAGACCTCCGGTCTCGAGCTGTTCCGCTACCTCGGCGGACCGAACGCCCACATCCTGCCCGTGCCGATGATGAACATCCTCAACGGCGGCGCCCACGCGGATACCGGCGTCGACGTGCAGGAATTCATGGTTGCGCCCATCGGCGCCCCCACCTTCAAGGAGTCGCTGCGCTGGGGCACCGAGGTGTACCACGCGCTCAAGTCGGTCCTCAAGAGCAAGGGCCTCTCGACCGGTCTCGGCGACGAGGGCGGCTTCGCTCCCGACGTCGCAGGTACCAAGGAAGCGCTCGACCTGATCAGCGAAGCCGTCGCCAAGACCGGCCTCAAGCTCGGCAGCGATATCGCGCTTGCGCTGGACGTGGCGGCCACCGAGTTCTACACCGAGGGCACCGGCTACGCGTTCGAAGGCAAGAACCGCACCGCCGACGAACTCGCCGACTTCTACAACGAGATCCTGTCGGCGTACCCGCTGGTCTCGGTCGAGGACCCGCTCAGCGAGGACGACTGGGAAGGCTGGGTTGCACTGACCGACAAGATCGGCAACAAGCTGCAGCTCGTCGGCGACGATCTGTTCGTCACCAACCCCGAGCGGCTCGAAGAGGGCATCGTCAAGGGCGCCGCCAACGCGCTGCTCGTGAAGGTGAACCAGATCGGCACCCTCACCGAAACCCTCGACGCCGTCGACCTCGCGCATCGCAGCGGCTACAAGACGATGATGAGCCACCGGTCCGGAGAGACCGAGGACACCACCATCGCCGACCTTGCCGTCGCCGTCGGTAGCGGACAGATCAAGACCGGTGCCCCCGCCCGCAGTGAGCGCGTCGCCAAGTACAACCAGCTGCTGCGCATCGAGGAGTCCCTCGGCGACGCCGCTCGTGACGCCGGCGAACTCGCGTTCCCGCGGTTCAATCTCGAGGGCTGACCTCCGGTATGAGTCAGCGCGGTAGATCCCGACCCGGCGCCCGCCGTAGCCGCACCGACGGTGCGGCGGGGGTGCGTCGGCCCGGCCGGGCACGCCCGTCGGGATCTACCGTCCCTGCCGAGCCCATCGCCGAAAGCGCAGGGGCCCGGCCGTCGCGACGCACCGATCCCGTGCATTCGTCGCCGGGGCGCGGACGGGCCGGCGGTGCCGGCCGTGCCCGGCCGACACACGTGGGCGCGCCGCGGCAGACGCGACGCACCCGCACGGAACGCACCTTCTTCGGGTTGTCCACCGGCAGGGCGGTCGTCCTCGCGCTCGTGGTGTGTGCGCTGGCTCTGACACTTGCGGTGCCGCTGCGCAACTACGTCAGCCAGCGCTCCGAAGCCGAAGAACTCGAACAGCAGCGCATCGCGCTCGAACAGGAGATCGCGGCACTTCGGGAGCAGAAGGCACGGATCGAAGACCCGGCGTGGGTGCGGGCGCAGGCCCGGGAACGGCTGCGTTTCGTCATGCCCGGCGACATTCCCTACCAGGTGCAACTGCCCGGCGATGCTCCGCTCGTCGACGAGGAGAAGGCGCCGGAGCTGCCGTCGACCGGCGCCTGGTACAGCGACCTGTGGGCGTCGGTGTCCGAACCGCCCCCCGAACCAGAGACCGACCCCGTGCCACAGCAAATGCCCGTGGCACCCCCAGAACCAGGAGATATCCCCGGGTGACCGATCCCGTTCGGCAAGAAGACCTCGACGCCGTCGCCGCCCAGCTCGGGCGCGAGCCTCGCGGGGTCCTCGCCATCGCGTACCGCTGCCCCGACGGCGTTCCCGGCGTCGTGAAGACCGCCCCGAAACTGCCCGATGGCACCCCGTTCCCGACGCTGTACTACCTCACCGATCCGCGGCTCACCGCGGAGGCGAGCCGACAGGAATCGGCCGGTGTCATGCGGGAGATGACCGAACGCCTCGGCACCGACCCCGAACTGGCGGCCGGCTACCTGCGCGCCCATCGGTCGTATCTGGACGAGCGCAATGCCATCGAGTCGCTCGGTACCGACTTCACCGGTGGGGGCATGCCCGACCGCGTCAAGTGCCTGCACGTGCTGATCGCGCATTCCCTCGCGAAGGGCCCGGGTGTCAACCCGCTCGGCGACGAGTCGGTTGCGCTGGCCGCCGACGCCGGCCTGCGCGGCACCGCTGTCCCCGCGGACTGGCCCACCTACGCAGAACTGCGCGGAGAAGCCGGGTGAGCAGCACTCGTGTCGCCGGCATCGACTGCGGTACCAACTCCATTCGTCTGCTCATCGCGGATATCGCCGCGGACGGCACCCTCACCGACGTGACGCGGCAGATGCGCGTCGTCCGGCTCGGTCAGGGTGTCGACTCCACCGGGCGACTCGCCCCGGAAGCCATCGAGCGCACCCGAATCGCACTGGTCGACTACGCCGACCTCATCCGTGAAAGCGGTGCGACCGCGGTGCGCATGGTCGCGACATCCGCGACCCGCGACGCGCAGAACCGCGAAGACTTCTTCTCGATGACCCGCGAGGTACTGGGCGCGGTCGTCGCCGGCGCCGAAGCCGAAGTGATCACCGGCGACGAGGAGGCCCGGCTCTCATTCACCGGTGCCGTCGGCGAACTCGACGCTGCGCGTGGACCTTTCGTCGTCATCGACCTCGGTGGGGGATCCACCGAAGTGGTGGTGGGCGACGAAAACGGTGTGCATGCAGCGTATTCGACCGACATCGGCTGTGTCCGGCTCACCGAGCGCTGCCTGCACGACGATCCGCCCACCGCCGAGCAGGTATCGCAGGCACATGCTTTCGCGGAGGACAAGATCGCCGAGGCGCTCGCGCGTGTACCCGTCGAGCAGGCCCGCACATGGGTCGGTGTCGCGGGAACCATGACCACCCTCGCGGCGCTCGCCCACAGGCTCGACGAGTACGACCCCGCCAAGATCCACTTGTCGACCGTGCCCTTCGACCGCCTCCGTCAGGTGTGCGACGGACTTCTCGCCGCAACCCGCGAGGAGCGTGCGGCTTTGGGTCCCATGCACCCGGGTCGGGTCGACGTCATCGGCGGCGGCGCGATCGTCACCACCGTGCTCGCCGAAGAACTCGGCCGCAGAGCCGGGATCACCGAACTTGTCGTGAGTGAACACGACATCCTCGACGGCATCGCCCTCTCGCTCACGCGCTAGGGTATTGCGTCGGCCCCCATAGCCCAATTGGCAGAGGCAGCGGACTTAAAATCCGCCAAGTGTCGGTTCGAGTCCGACTGGGGGCACCACGGCGTTCCTACCCGAACCGGCACGGACATGTCGGCGAGCCGGAACCGATGGTTGCACCTTGCCGACGCGTGAACGCGTGTGTTGCGTTGGTCACCCTACTTTCCCGCTCGGCGGAATCATGGAACCGAACGCTGTCCGGACTTCCTGATCTGAGTCGGATCGCATTCGCCGCCTCGAGCGGCGCCGACGCGGAAGGCCGATTCCACTATGGAGCAACCCGATCCATTCGCACCGACAACGCTGGGGCCGGTCGAACTGCGAAACCGGTCGTCAAGGCAGCCACTTCGGAGGGTCGCTCGCCGGACGGCCTGGTCACCGACGATCTCATAGACTTCCATCTCGACTTCGTCCGCGGCGGAGTCGGGATGACCACTGTCGCCTACTGTTGCGTCGCACCCGAGGGTGCCAGCGCGCCCGGGCAGATTCTGATGAATCGCACAGCCCTGCCCGGACTGAAGAGGATGACCGATGCGATCCATGCCGCCGGCGGAGCCATCTCCGCGCAGCTGGGCCACGCAGGAGTGGTGGCGTCGAAGAAGATCACCGGTGTCACCGCAGTCGGTCCGAGCAGGTTTTTCAACCCGTCATCTTTCGAGTTCTGCCGTGAGATCGAGCGGCACGAAATCCAACAGGTGATCGACCAGTTCGGAGCCGCTGCTCAGGTGGCGGTCGAGGCGGGTTTCGATGCCGTCGAACTCCACTTCGGTCATCTGTATCTGCCGAGTTCGTTCATGAGCCCCTGGACCAACAGACGCAAGGACGAATACGGCGGCAGTATCGAAAACGCACGCGGTTCGCCCGCGAAATCGCGCAGCGCGTGCGGGAAGTCGTTGGTCACCGGATTGCCGTCGTCGCCAAAATCAGTATGACGACGGTATTCGGGGGAGTATCTGGCTCGACGAGTCGATCCGATCGGCCCAGCTGCTCGACCAGGATCGCAATCTGGACGCGATCGAGCTCACGCAGGGTGCGTCGGTCCTTCATCAGATGTATCTGTTTCGCGGCGATGTTCCGATCGACGAGTTCGCATCGGTTCAGAAGCAGCCCTTCAAGGCGGGCGTGAAGCCCTTCGGCAAGAAGGTGTTCGGTGAGTACCCCTACCGGGATCTGTACATGCTCGACTCGGCACGACAGTTCATCCCGGCGATGACGCACTCGAAGCTGATCCTGCTCGGTAGGATCAACGATTTCGACCACGTCCGAACGAGATTGGACGAGGGTTTCGATTTCGTCGCGATGGGCCGGGCCCTTCTACGCCAACCGGACCTGGCCGACAAGATGCGCGCCGACCGCTCCACGAAGGGCCTGTGCAACCACAACAACAAGTGCATGTTCACCGTGTACGGCCGAACTCATTGCGTGCTCGAACCGGAACCGGCACACCTTTCCGAATCGTCTTCGGCACAGTTCGCGGTCGAACCGAGCCAGGGAAGAACCGAACCAGGGATATCGAACTCTTCCAGACCCAGGGCACAACCTGACGGGCGTGTCCGAGAGCCGGCATGTCGAACCACAGGAGATTCGGATGAGTCCACGTATACCCGTCACACCCATCGACACCTCGGAGATCGACACTTACGACCGCGAAACCGACGTCTTGGTCATCGGTTACGGCTGCGCGGGCGCCGCGGCCGCGTTGGAGGCCGACGCGGCAGGAGCCCAGGTCATCGCTACTCGAGCGCCAGAGCGGTGGTGGCGGATCGTCGACTTTGTCGGGCGGAGAGGTGTACCTCGGCGGCGGCACCCCGATCCAGGAGGCGTGCGGGTTCACCGACACCGCCGAGGACATGGAGAAGTTCCTGCTCGCTGCACTCGGCCCGGACGCCGATCAGGCGAAGGTGGGCCTGTACAGCCGAGGGAGCGTCGGGCACTACCAGTGGCTCGCGGACCATGGGGTGCCGTTCAAGCCGTCGCTGTGGGAATCTCCTACCTGCCTACCTGGGTGCCACCCACCGACGACGGACTGATGTGGATGGGCGAGAACGCCTACCCGTTCTACGAGATCGCCACGCCCGCACCGCGCGGGCATCGCGTGACATCCGAGGGCTTCGGCGGCAAGGTGCTCATGGCAGTGCTTTGCGAGGCCGTCGAGGAGAGCGCTGTCGCAGTGCACACCGATACCTCGGTGCTGCGTTTGATCCGTAACGGCGACCGCGTGGTGGGAGTTGTGGCCAGGCACTTCGGTGAGACGGTTACCTACCGGGCCCGCCGCGGGGTCGTCCTCACCACAGGAGGCTTCGCGGACAACGTGGAGATGCTCGCGCAACACGCCCCGCAGCTGGTGGGTCTCGCGGTCACCAGTGATGGCGGTGACGACGGTCGCGGGATCGTGATGGCGCAGGCCGCCGGTGCTGCGGTCAAGCACATGTCCGCCGGCCAGGTCGGCATCTCGCTGGTGCCGGGCATGATGGTACGGGGCATGATCGTCGACAGCCTCGGGCGTCGGTTCATCAACGAGGACGTCTATCCGGGCTTGGTCGGGCAGGCCACGCTTTTCGAACATAACCTCCACGTGTGGGTGATCCTCGCTGAGGAGGCATACGAGGAGGTTCCGGTCGACGAACGGTGGGGGGTGCAGCCACATTTCGTCGCCGAGACGCTCGAAGAACTCGAGCGCGAGATCGGGATGCCCGAGGGCGCACTGCAGACCACCGTCGGGGAGTACAACCGGTTCGCCGAGCACGGCGAGGACCCGTACTTCCACAAGTCGGCGCGCTGGCTGCGACCGTTACAGGCACCATTCGCCGCAATCGACGTTCGTCGCGGTGTGTCCCCGCCGGAGTACGGCGACAATGTCGGAGCGGGAGGCGCCGAGGTGTTCACGATCGGTGGCCTGCGGACCACCGTTGACGGCGCGGTTCTCGATCTGGGCGATGAACCGATCCCGGGTCTTTTCGCCGCGGGCGTGTGACTTCCGGGCTGCACTCCTGGGGTTACATCAGCGGCACCTCGCTCGGTGACGGTACGTTCTTCGGCAGGCGCGCGGGTATCGTCGCCGCCACCGAAAAGCCCGACGTGTAGTAGGCGCCGCCGCCGCAGTACCTGTGCAGGGTGGTGATCGAGTTCAGGGGAATCAGCACATCGGTGGGTGAATGCCATTCGTACACCGGGGCATTCGGAATCGACGCAAGCTTCTCGACACTGTTGTCGTTCAGCACCTCTCGCACGGGCGGGTTGTCGAGCAGTTCCATACCGACGGCGGGGTCGGCGCCGTCGGCGATGCTCGGGCCGGCACCGGAGGTCAGGATTTCGTTGGTGCACGCGCTGGCAATCCGGTCGCGTAGTTCTCGACCCGACTGGGTCAGCTGAGAGCTGATCGGCATCCGGTCCATGGCGCGGCACTCAGGGCCGGCCTGACCGCGGACGACGCGGCCCGCCGCTACAGTGCGCTGCTCTGTCCCGAGCTGTACCACCTACTCACTCCGATCCATTCCGTTCGGGCGGGTCGGGGAGCTGTGTCATGTCTGTCGCGACGGCACCCAGGACCGGCATTGGCGTGTTCAGGGGGCCTGGGCGGTTCGGTGTGATCGCGGCCGATTCGACGGCCGACCATAATGGGCGCCCCCGGGGTGGACGGAATTCAGCCCGAGGGTCGCGTGGATGCACCCCAGGGTGCGTTGGTGCCGCGTAGCCCGCAGGTCACAGTCGATGTGTCTTGCCGCCACCAGAGAGGACCAGTCCCATGGCAGTTTCGTTCCTCACCCCTTCGGTCACGATTCCGATCGGAACGGGCCGCAGAAGCATTCAGCAGTCGGTGTCGTTCCCGCGAAACGTGCGACGGGCCGGGGTCGCCCTCAACGGCTTCAAGCTCGACTACGACTCCGACGATCACCACATCAACATCGTGGAGGTGGACACCGATCTCGTTTCCGTCTCGGGCGCCACGGTGACCTTCCGCGTCGAATGTCACTACGCCGACAAGAATTTCGACGATAAGTACGGCGGCTATGTCACCGCCCTCGTCATCGCCGAAACCGATTGATCGACAGGCACCGTCCACGCCGGTCGCGCCGCCGCCCACGCCCAGCCCGCCCCTCGAGGGCTGGTAACGGCCCGGCAGGTGAGGCCGGCGGGGACCGATCTGTACCCCGTCCTCGGAGCTGCGCGTGAATCAGGCCATCGCGGTGGTGTTGTCGGCGGTGATCGGCGCGGCTGTGCGTTCGCCACGACCGGCCTCCAGCTCGAGGGGGTGCGCGATCAGTGGAGCCGCCAGGAGCGGACCGAACGCGACCGGGACCGCGAAAAGGAGCGGATCCACTACCTCGATCCGCTCTGATGGTCTCCGCTGAGGATCTGCTGAGCAAGCTACGCAGCCTGCAGGTCGACCTGGGTCAGCGAGCGACGTTCTGGCAGGAAGCCTTTCGCCGGTTCAAGGATTGGGATCGAGCCGACGTTGCGCAATTCGCGTTCGACTGCAACGGTTATGATGCGCGCGCGGTGACCACGCTCTACGTCACCGCGACGTATCTGGCCCGGGCTCGGAGGATCCGCTCGGACCTGCCCTTCATCCAACTCGGGCCTCGCGACGACAGGTCCTGCTGGACCGGCTCACCGCCGTGCGGACCGCGTTCGGCGGCGAGTGGGGACTGTGGGAGGAGGTGCAGGACTGCATCGGTGCGTACGTGACGAACCCGGACGGGACACTCATGGACTACAAGGCTTTTGTCGCCAACTCATCGACCGCTGGGATCACATCTGGTTCACCCGCCTGATCGATTTCTACAAGGACGCTCACCTCAGGCAGGACACGGAGATTCCGCGGGTGATAGCCGCACTGGCGGAGCTCATCGAGTTCGCAGGCGCCGCTTCGACGCCCCACCGGCCCTGACCGGCGCTCATTGACACCTCGGGGGCCCCGCACCTGGTTGAGCGCCCCGCGCCGGCCGGCTGCCGCAACCGCAGACAACCGCGTTGTGGATGCTCCTCCGGACGCTTCTCAGCTCAGGTGTAACCATTGCCCGATCGAGGGCACCTTGTGCTCGTCGACGGCAAACACCATGTACCAGCCCGGCGGTGCAAGGTTGGCATTGGTGGGCAGATGCAGGGTCACCGCTCCGCCTGCTCCGGCCGTGAAGGCGACGTCGACCAGGCGTTGCTCTGTGTCGCAGGAATGTGTGCAGGCGCTGGGCCGGACGAGGCTGAACGACTGCGGCGCGCCGGGGCCGTGCACGGTCGCGGTCACCGTTCCGCCGTAGTTCACGCCGGTGGTGGCTAACTCGAGTGTCGGCCGCTCACCGTGGAACAGATAAGGCGGCCAGTACATTTCGATACGCAAGTCTTCGGTCTTGCGGGCCGGATTCGATCCGGCGGTGACCACCTTCCCGTCGGGGGTCAACAGCGCGACCGAGTGGTAGAGCCGGGGTACCCGAGAAGCTGCGGTGTGTGTCCAGACCCCTGTGGTGGGATGGTAGATCTCGGCGTGGGGCGGTGCGCCGTGCGCCATCTCCTCCATCGCCGAGCCACCGGTTGCAAGCACCGTGCGGTCGGGCAGCAACACCGCGCTCAGGTGCATCCGGGCGTGCATCATCGGTGGGCCGGCCTGGTACACGGGCGCTCCATCGTCGAGGTCGACGATTCGGGTGTCGGCGAGCGCGGGTGCCGGGCTGTGCAGGTCGAAACCACCGCCGCCGAGGATCATGACCTTCTGATCCTGGGCCGGGGGTAACAGCACGCTCGCGGCCTGGTTCCGTGAACCGGGATCGGCCAGGCCTGCAACGATCGTGGTTTGGCCTGTGCCGAGATCCCACAGCGACGGTCGCATACCGTTGTTGCCGCCGTATTGGCCTCCGGTATAGAAGATCCGGCCGTCGGCGAGCAGAAACAGGTGTGCGTACATCGGTAGCGGACCGGGGGACGGCAACGCGGGCCAGGTCGAGGTCGCGCCGTGGTATCGCTCGGGGATCACGGAGAGGTGGTTGTCGGCGCCGAGCCCGGACACCGCGACCACGTCCCCGTCGGCGAGGGTGACCAGCGACGGGTACCAGCGCCCGTACGCCATGTGCTGGGTCGGGGACCACGCCATCGTGACGGGGTCGAAGATCAGCGCGTCCTTCAGGCCGTAGAACGGGTCGTATCGTTCGGTTCCGCCTGCCGCGAGCAGTCGCCCGTCGGGAAGGAAGCTCTGGCCTACGCAGAACAGGTCGATGGGGGTGTCCGGCGCGTCGAGGCCGGGATTCGGATAATGCCAGACGCGGGTCCGGAACTGTTGTGCTGCATGCTGATCCGCATCGTTTCCGGAGCCTGCGAAGAAGAGCACGTCGCCGGTGCGCAGCAGCGCCGCATGCACGGGATTGATCTCGGTGCCGAAGTCCAGTAGTCGCCAGAGGCCCATGTCCTGCGCCTGATCTACGTCCACGACGAGTTCGACCAGGCGCACGTATCCGGTGTTGAGCTGGGGTGGATTGTCGACGGTCAGCACCACCAGCTCCGGACGGGCACCGTCGCCCCGGTCGAGCACGGTCACCCCGGCACCCTGGTTTTCCCAGAACCCCCAACCAGGGATCCGGGACCACACACTCCAGCCGTCGACGGCGTGACCGGAGCCGTCCAGCCCCCAGCCGATGGTGTAGAGGCCGGCATTCTCGCCGGCCGGATTGTCCACCGCGAACACGATGAGCTCGGGCCGGCCGTCGCCGTCGAGATCGGTTACGGCGATGCCCGCGCCCTGGTTCTCCCAGCCGTACCAGTCCGGCACGGCCACCCACGGCGTCCAGCCGCCGGTGAGTGTTCCGTCCCGTGTCAATCCCATTCCCAGCCGGAACTGTCCGGTGTTCTGGCCGGGTGGGTTGTCGACGACGAGGACGACGAGCGTGGGCTGCCCGTCGAGGCTCGTGATCGCGATGTCGGCGCCTTGGTTCTCCCAGCCGTACCAGTCGGGGATCGCCGTCCAGGGCGTCCATCCTCCGGTGACGGTTCCATCGGCGGCCAGGTCTCGGCCGACGCGGAAATATCCGGAATTCTGGCTCGGCGGGTTGTCGACGACGAAGACGATCAGATCGAGCGAGCCGTCGCCGGCGAGGTCTGCCACGGCGATACCGGCACCCTGGTTTTCCCAGCCCCACCAATCGGGAATCGTGATCCACGGTCCCCAGTCGGCCACGGTGCCATCGGCGGCCAGGTGATGGCCGACTCGGTAGAGCCCGTCGTTCTGGCCTTGCGGGTTGTCGACCATGAGGACGACGACATCCGGATCGCCGTCGGCGTCGATGTCGGCAACCGCGATGCCGCAGTCATGATTTTCCCAGGCGTACCAGTTCGGAACAGCCACGAAACCGCCGGCCATAGCAGCCTCCCTCGGCGAGCAGCGTAACAACGGCCCAACGGAGTTCGCGGTGGAACCGAGCGGGAACATCGATCTCGGCGCTTCGGGTCGTCGGCCGCATCTCCGGCATTCGGCTACAGGAGGCCCCGGACGGCGCCAGCGAAACGGTGTTCCTCGACAGCTGCCGCTCCGACCGGATCAGCAGTTCGACGGGGGCGCCGCGCCGGCGAACCGGGCTTCGAGGAAGTTCAGAGCGCCGGGAAGACCGATCGCGGCGGCGGTGAGGTGGTCGGGGCTCGCAACCTCCTCGGACTGAACCGGCAGCCCGGCGTCGCAGTACCTGCGCAGGGTGGTGGTGATCGAGTTCAGGGGAATGAGCACATCGGTGGGTGAATGCCATTCGTACACCGGGGCATTCGGAATCGACGTGACCTTCTCGACGCTGTTCTCGTTCAGCACCTCTCGCACGGACGGGTTGTCGAGGAGTTCCATACCGACGGCGGGGTCGGCGACGTCGGCGATGCTCAGGCCGGCACCGGAGGTCAGGATTTCGTTGGTGCAGGCGTTGGCGATCCGGTCGCGTAGTTCTCGACCCGGCTGGGTCAGCTGAGAACTGATCGGCATCCGGTCCGGGTATTCGCGTTCGAGTCCGAGCGCCGCTGCCATCGCAAGGCCGAACGCGGGGTGGGCCGATTCGCCGAGTCCCTTGGCCATCTCGCCGATGTCCATGGGTACGCCGCCGTACGCGCTGCCCGCGAGTTCGAGTTCCGGCGCGTAGGTCGGGGCGAGTGCGGCCGCCATCGCGGTGGCCATGCCGCCGCCGGAGTAGCCCGCCATCCCGACCGGGCTGTCGGCGAGCCCGAGCGGGGTGAATCGCTGTGCAGCCCGGATTCCGTCGAGGGTGATCTGTCCGCCAACTTTCGCGGCTCCATAGGCGCTGTTCGGTCCGAGATGGTCGGGCACCGCCACCGACCAGCCTCTCTGGATGGCGATGAGCAGGCCCGGTGATTCTCGGATACCGCGGAGGGGATTCGAGGCGTACAACGCGGTCGACGGTGCGCACTGGAGGCCGAGGGCGTTGATGATCGCCTGGTACGAGACCAGTGGACGGCCGGGCGCAGCATTGCGAGGCGACAATACCGTCGTCACCGCCGAGATCGGCCGCCCGCCAGAGTCTGTCGACCGGAACTTGATCTGCACGGTATCGGTATCGGGGAATCCCAGCGGCGTCGGCGCAGCGCGTGCCTCGAGGACGTCACCGGGTTGCCGCTCCCCGAGGTCGGCCGGAGTACCGAAAAACGCGTCCTGGAGGGCAGCCGGATAGACGATGGGGTTCGCGCCTGCAGGAGGCGTCGCAACAAGGAGCGCGGTCGTTGCGGTGGCTGCAACCGCCATCGCGGCGCGGACCTGCCGTACCGGGAGCCGTGTAATTCTCGGGCGCATCTCGTCTTCCTTGTACTGCTCAGCACCCATCGGTATTCCGGCCGATCCGGATCACCGATCGGCGTCCAGTGCTGGTGGTGCGCCGGTAGACGGCGGCACCCGAGGTTATCAAAGGCTCAACCGATTTCAGGCCGTACAACCGTATGGTCAGCGGTTCTCCGCCAGTTGTATGACGCAAAAATAGTGCCGCGAATGCTCTTCGAAGTGATCTACTGGCTCCGACAAATCCACGAAAAGGGGGGAATAAATGACCGTACGACCCTTACGACGCATGGCCGCTTCCACTTTTGTTGCCGCCGGCATGCTTGCCGGACTCGCTGTGGGCGCTGGACCGGCCACGGCGGACACTAGCGAGATTCCGATGAACCGGTGCTGGGGCGTCAGTCCCTACATTCTCGACCAGCCGTACGCACCGGCCCGCCTGTTCGGTTGGCAGCAGGTGCCGGGCAGGATCGAGCTTTCCCTTCCCGACGTATCCAGCCTGTGGTTCTTCGCCGGCGGCTACCGGTCCGACGTGCGGCTCGACTGGCACAACCGCAACACCGGTGCGCGCGGCACGGTCCTCGACTCGGTCAATGTCGGCTACCCCGGCAGTGGGGTTGCGCGCTTCGACGTCGACTCCGGCCCGGGCGAGGTCGAGGTCACCGTCAGCGCGGTCAACAGTATTCCGTTGTGGAGCATCCCGACCACGTCGTGTGGTGGCGTCGTACACGTTTGGTGACCGACGCAGTCAAGCAGCGGCAGGCCGGCGACACGTGCACCGGACAGCGCGTCCGTGCGCGTCGTCGCCGAGCCGGCCGTACTCGTCGCACTCGCCGCAGGTGGGTGGCAGCGGTCGCCGGCGGATCGGCAGGCCCCGCCACAGGCGTAGCCATCCGTGCACGTGCAGCATCGGATTCGACTGCCGGTGCGCGTTTTTGGCCGCCTGCGTGAGTGATTCGACGCCGTGCACGTCGACCAGAGCGAGTATCTCGGATGTCTGTTCCGATTTGATACCGGCATAGGACGCGACGAGACCCGCTGCCGTGGTGGTCGATTCGAGATCCGCGAGCTTCTGCGACGACACCACGTCGTCGTGTGTTTTCGTCCTTGCCATCTCGCGCGGGTCCAAGCCCGCGGCGGGGGATTGTTTTGTTCGGCGATGATCTTGGCGCAGTCGTCTGCAGCGTGTCGACGGAACGCGGATCCGGGTCGGCTCCTTGTCAAATCCCCGGTAGTGCGGTTCGATCCCCTGGGTATCGGGTTCGCAGACATGGGTGGGGGCACATGGGCATCGGTTGTGTAGTGCCACGCGGGTCGAAGATGACGTTGGCCGCGGTAACAGTGCTCGCCGGTGCGGTTGTGCTGTTGCCCTCTGCCGGTGCTCAGCCGGCAGGCAGAACCGAACTTCCGTACGCGTCCACCTCACCGCTCGCGGATCGGGTGCTCGGTTCGGTGGTCTCGATATCGGCACCGCTGCCACCGGAGGTGGGTCCGCGCCCACCCGAATGCGACCGCGTGTCGTATCTGCGGTGGAGGTCGGCGGACGGCCCGGCCGAATCGGTGGACGCCGACCGCGTTCTCGTCGCCCAGCCGGGAATCTTCGA
This sequence comes from Rhodococcus chondri, assembly GCF_036327435.1. Classification (NCBI taxonomy): domain Bacteria; kingdom Bacillati; phylum Actinomycetota; class Actinomycetes; order Mycobacteriales; family Nocardiaceae; genus Rhodococcus; species Rhodococcus chondri. The sequence continues at coordinate 19,904 of NZ_JAUZMZ010000027.1, forward strand.
GGGCGCGGGCGCATTCGAGAGCGTCGCCCGCAATACGGTCGTCGCGGCCGCCGAAAGGGGTGCGCACGTCGAGTTCTGGGCGCTCGACAGGCGATCGAACTGCCTCGAAGACCACACCGGGGTGCAGGCGGCCCTCGCGACCGGGAATCTGGACACGGCCACCGACTACTACTTCCACGGCGCCGACATCGACGGCGCACGTTTCGGGGGGCATGCAAGCGGCGCCGACGTCGCGTGGCTCGCGCACGTCGGACTCGAACAGACTTTGCGCGACCAGTACGACATCCTGCGACACGAATTCCCCGACCAGGCAGTGCGCAAGGAGAAGGTGCTCTGCGGAGGACATTCGATGGGCGGATTCATCACGGGATACTTCGCGGAGTGGGACTTCGACGGTAACCCCGGCACCACCGACGATGCCGGATACAACCAGTGTTCCGGCTATTTCGCGCTCGACACCGTGATACGGGCCGGTTCACCGGCCCCGGTGGGGGCGTCGCTTCCCGAACTACCCGACGAGTTGGCCGCGTCGCTCGCGGCGACCACGGGCTCGGCTGCCGCGGTGAGCCCGGTACTGCAGCTACCGGCGGTCATCAACCCGGAGACGACGAATCTTCTTTCCCTGACCGGACTTGCCGCCCGGCTCGATCCCGACGGCGTCAACGAACTTGTGGCGCGGATGCCCGTCAATTCCAATGTGGATTGGACGCTGCGCACGCTGTTGGCGAAGGATTACACGATGTTCGCGACCGGGGAACCGGATGTGCGGACCCTCAATGCGACGAACGAGGCTGTGCTGGGCGCGATCCTCGACGACAACTCCCAGCCGCTGGGTTTCCTGCAGGCCAGCGTCGGGTTCCTCACGGGAGGACCGGTTCAGGACAAGCACTTTCCGGTTCCGGGAACGCAGGAAACGTTGGCATCGGGCGCCTTCGGAGACGCCCCGAAGGCGTCTCCGGCGGTGTATCGGCCGGATGTGCTGTACAGGTGGCTGGACTACGACGAGGTCGGTACCGCGGCGTCCTTGCCGGACGAGGCGCGCTACACGAACCGCGCGAGTGAGGTGACATCGATCGGTGAGTTGGCGCGGAACCTGTCCGAGCCGCCATTGGACTTCACGGAGTGGTACTTCCCGATGCGGCTTCCGTCGGATCTCTCGCAGACGTCCGCGCCGCAGCGCATTCACCGCGACGGCGTCGCACGGAACCCGGTACTCACACTGCAAGGCAGTGGAGGGATCTCGCTACCGCCGTCGGGTCACCCGGGGGATGTGCCGATCGTCCTGCCCGGCTACAACCACATCGACGTGCTCACCGCGGCTGCCGATCAGAACGACGGCCGCGCGGAACCGGTGTCGCGAGCTCTCGCGGAGTTCGCGACCCGGTGAGAAAAGCTCAGGGACGCGCAGAGAAAATCGAGGTGTAGTCGTGGGGTCCGACCTGCTCGGACTGGACCACAGGCTCGGGTGGCGCAGGCTCGTTCGGGTCGATCGGCTGCAGGAACAGTGGGTTGTTCTCTTCGGTGTAGCGGCTCATGGCGGGTCCTTTCGGGTTCGGCTCGGAGAAGACCGGCCGAGGGGTTTGCGACGAGGTGCGAGCGTCGAGGTCGCGCATCGTGTGCGCGGATACTCGGGTGCAGCTCGAAGGGGATCATCGAGGCTCGTCCGAAGAAAACTTTCGGAGGCTGTGAGCCGGTCGATGGTTTCACCCTACACCCCAGGTGCAGACTGTCGCTGTGCGACACGGTCGAAAACCGGCAAATTGCCCCGGATTCCCGTCGGCCGCGCCGCAGGTTTGAGTCCGTCACAAGGCGGGAAGTACTCGGGCATGGCAACTTACAGAGTGATCGACCCCCACGGCGACGTGGTGGAGACCAAGGAAATCGCCAGTGCGGACGACGCGCACGCATGGTTCGTCGACAAGCGCGCGGACAACAGCGAACTGGGCTGGCGGATGGAAGCGCAACACGAGGAGGACGGCACCTGGCACTTCTTCGACGACACCGAGGGCACGTCGTAGCCGATCTGCCACCATACCGATGGGTCGGGGGCCGCGCGGTCGCGCGGCCCCCGACCCATGCGGTGTGTCGATCAGTCGTTCTTGAATGCCCTCTTGACGTCGTCCACCGCGTCGCCGGCCTTGTCGCCGGCCTGCTTGAGACCACCCGAGGTCTGGTCGCCCTTACCCTCGGCTTCGAGGTCGCGGTTGTCCGTTGCCTTACCGGTGTTCTCCTTGGCCTTACCGGTGAGTTCTTCTGCCTTGTGCTTCGCCTTGTCGATGAAGTCGGCCATCGATCCTCCTCGTAAGTCGTGCGAGATGTTCCCGCTGCCGGTGAATACCCGCCCTCTCGCCGGCCGAAACAGAACTCGAACACTGCACCGGATGTCGGACCCGTGCGAGACTGCTCAGTACATGTCGCGGAGGGTGGAGGTTTGATGTCCGAACCGAACAACAACGATCCCATCGGTGACGCACCGGACGCCGATCCGGAACTCGTGCGCGGTGGGCAGGAGCGACGCCGATCCTCGGCCGTGTGGGTGGCCGCGGTGCTGGTGTCGCTGATAGTTGTCGTCGTCCTGGTGCTGGTGTTGATCTAGAGCGCCCGAACCGGCGCGGCGACCCCGAGGGAGAGGGCACCGAGGACTTTCGGGGCGCCCTTCTCATAGAAGGTATCGAGGTCACGGATCTCGAAACCCGCGGCTCGGATGAGGGCCGGAATCTCTCGGGTGAGATGGCAGCCGCCCGCGACGGCTTTCTGAATCGGCTCGAGCCGGCGCTGCCAACGCCGGACGTTCTCGTCCGGCGCGAGCCCGTGTTCGACGAAGTGCAGGGTTCCGCCCGGCTCGAGGACCCGCCGTATCTCGCACAGCGCGGCGTGCACGTCGGGGATGGTGCACATGGTCCAGGTGGACAGTGCCGTGTCGAAAGAATTGTCGGCGAAGGGCAGAGACTGCCCGTCGAGGCCGGAACGGTCGACCGGGACAGTCGAGTTCGCGAGCCGTTCCTGAGCCAGTTCCCACGCGAGATCGGAGGGTTCGACGGCGCTGACAGAACTGACCGTGTCCGGATAGAACGGGACGTTGAGGCCCGACCCGAATCCGATCTCGATTACGCGGCCCCGCAATCCCGCGCATACCCGTTTACGTGAGGGCCCGAGCAACGCCATCCCGCAGGAAACGTTCACCAGGCGGGGAACAATCTGATCTGCATAGAACCCCATTGCAGTCGCCTCTCCGCCGATCCCTCGACCGGCACTACAGCCAATCACGTCGCTTGAACGTCACATACAGCATTGCGGCCGCGCCGAAGACGACCCCCGCACTCGTGAGTACGCCCCACCACTGCCCGAAACCGGGGTAGGGGACGTTCATTCCGTACCAGCCGGTCACCGCCGTGGGCACGGCGATGATCGCGGCCCAGCTGGTCAGTTTCTTCATGATCGTGTTCAGGTGGGCGTCCTGCAACGACAGGTTGGTCTCGAACACGGTGGTCACCATGTCGCGCAGCGAATCGCTCCATTCCGTCGCACGTATCACGTGGTCGTACAGGTCGGTGTACCAACTGTCGAGCTCGACGGAATTACCGTGCTCGGCGCGGTGACGCAGCACTGTGTTCACGACCTCGCGCATCGGCAGCACGACCCGGCGCAGCTGCACGAGTTCCTTGCGGAGACGATAGACCCGTCGCTGGATCAGCCTGGTCGGGACGTTGTCCTCGAACAAGTCGTCCTCGAGGGTCTCGGCCGTGTCGTCGAGTTCTTGGATGGTGTCGAACTGGCCGTCGACGACCGTATCGAGCAGTCCGTGCACCAGTGCTCCGGGGCCGTGCTTCAACAGGTCGGCGTTTTCGTCCCAGCGGCGCACCACCTCGTCGATGTCGAAGGGGCTGCCGCGGCGCACCGTGACCATGCCTCTGGGCACGATGAACGCCGAGATGCGAGTGGTGTGCAGGCGCGATTCGTGGGCCTCGGCTCCCGGCTCGGGTTCCGGATGCAGATGTGTCGCGTACACGGTGAGGAACGTGTGGGTGGCATACCGGGTCGCCTTCGTCCGCTCGCCGTGCGCGAGTGCATCCTCCACGGCGTGCGGATCGAACTCCAACTCTTCCGCGAGCGCCAGCAACTGGGTGTGGGTCGGATCGCAGAAATCAACCCATACGAGCGCATCCGGCTCCTGCAGGTAGTCGGACACGGTGGCGAGGGGGTAGTTCTCCTCGGCGAGTTTTCCGTCCCGCCACAGGCGGGTGCGGACAGGGCTGCTGTCTTCGAAAGTCACCATCGCAGTGTGCCCAACGCGACCCGTTTCTACAGCCGGGTGCTCGTCTGCCCGCACTCGGCGAGTCGCAGCATCTCCGCAAGAAATGCGGCGTCGATGACGGGCCAGTCGTCCGGCCACCGTTCTTCTTGCAGCCGGGCCTGCAACATCTCGAGAACGGCCACGACGTACGAGCCGCCGTCGACGAGGTACCGCAGCATCCCGCGTGCTCCGCACATCTCCACGGCGTCGGCGAGTACCCGTTCGGCTTCCTCCATCCTGCCCGCCACGTACAGACACGCGGTGAGCAGGCGGGTCGCCTGCAGATGTGCGCGGTGGCGACCGTTCGAAGCGGTGCGGCGATGCCACAGCCGAGCCCACGCGACAGCTCGCGCGGCGGCGTCCGGGTCTCCGCTCCGATACATCAGACGGATGACGGTTGCGTCTTCGATCTGGGCGGTGACTTCGGCGATGCCGTCGGCGCCCGGCTCGTCCGAGTCGGGCATCGTGCGGTCGGGTACCTCGGCCAGCGGCAATTCCATTCGTGCCTGCTCGTTCCGGATGCGAGCGCGCAGTCGCGGCAGATCGTATCGATGCGCCGCTTCCATGCCCTCGTCGAGCAGCGCAATCGCCGCATCACGTTCTCCGTGCACCATTTTCAATCGCGCCGCGGCAGCGTATCGGGCGATCATGAAATCGGGCACGCCGCCGGCCGGACCGAGTTTGTGGCTTTCGTCGAGCAAGGCCTCGGCCTCGGTCAGGCGGCCCTGCTCGTAGAGCAGTTCACCGAGCACAGCAGCCGCCAAACGAGCTACGTGTGAATGACTTTTACTCGACTTGCGTGCGAGCTGGAGGGCTGTGCGGAATGATTTCTCCGCTGCCGCGACATCGAGTTGTTCCCCGGCAGCGATACCTGCCAGGCAGTGGCCGTACACTTCGGCAAAAGGACCATGGGTACTGCGGAAATAGGGCTCGGCCCACTCCTGGCGTCGGCGGGCACGGTCGAACTCGAAGTGATAGATGTCGGCGTAGGTGGCGAAGTTGGTTGCGGCCGTAACGACCCACGGAGACAGCTCGTCCGGTTTCTCGAAACACGGGGCGACGAGCTCATCGATCCGGCCGATGTGATCGCAGTAGATTGCGATAGCGGCCTCTATGACGTCGGCTTCGAGCCGCAGATCTGCGATCTCGTAGGTGGGCAGGTCGCTCGTGGCCAGCGTATTGCGTACTCCGTCGATCAATTTGCTTGCGCGCTCGAGGTATTGCAACGGAACACAGGCCCAGGCGGCGATCAGCTGGAGTCGCGGGTTCCGCACTACGGCCGAACGCGGCAGTTTGTCGATCAACGCCAGCAACGTGGCCATGTGTGAATGCTCCATGAGGCGCATTCCGTCTTCGGCCAGCACATCGACAGCGAACTCTTCGTCCCCGGCCGCCAGGGCATGGTCGACGGCTTCGCTGAGCATGTGGTGCTTGGCGAACCATTCGGCGGCACGGTGGTGCAGGTCGGCGATCCGGTCGGGATGGTCCCGCTCGAGACGTCGACGCAGAAAGTCCTGGAACATATGTTGGTAGCGGAACCAGATGTATTCGTCGTCGGCGTGCCGTAGAAACAGGTCCCTGTTCTCGGCCTCCTCGAGCATGGCCTGCGCGCGCGGATTGCCAGTCAGGGCGGACGCGAGGCCCCCGCTGATCTCGTCCGGAATCGAGGTGAGCAACAGAAATTCGTACATCTCCGGTTCGAGTGTGTGCAAGACGTTGTCGGCAAGGAATTCTCCGATGGCGTGATGGCGACCCGAGAGGTGCCCGATGAGGTCGGCGGGATTGTCCGCGTCGCGCAACGACAGCGATGCGAGTTGCAGTGCAGCAGCCCACCCTTCGGTCACCTGTGTCAGGTTCTCGACTTCTTCGCTGTTCAGCCCGAGTCCGCCGATGTCGCGCAGGAAAGCGTCCGACTCGTCGACATCGAAACGCAATGCCGTCGAGTCGATTTCGACCAGCTCGTCCCGCACGCGCATGCGGCTGATGGGCAGGCCTGCCCTGTTGCGGCCGGTTACCACGATCTGCAGGTGATGACATCCTCGATCGAGCAGGAACTCCAGTGCCGCAATGGTTTTCTCGGACGTGACGAGATGCCAATCGTCGATGACCAGTGTCGTCGCCACGCCGCCGGTATGGAGTTCGTCGATCAGTGTGCTGAGCACGTACCGCTCGGCGTCGTCGCCGTGCGTTTCGAGGATTCGGCGGAGCTGACCGGCCAACTGCGGCCGCACCTGCTTCATCGCCTCGATCAGATGGGCGAGGAACCACAGCACGTTGTTGTCGTCGCTGTCGACTGCGAGCCACGCCACGGGTACGCCCTCCGCGGTGAGCACATCGCGCCATTGCGATGCGAGCGTGGACTTCCCGAAACCGGTGGGGGCATGGATCGCGGTGAGCCGCCGCCGCTGACCGGTGCGAAGCAGGTTGATCAGGCGTGCGCGGTCCACCAAACGCCGGGCCGGCGCCGGGGGGCGGAAGCGGGTAGCCGGAGCGGTCGACGGGGACGTGAACGCTGTCGACTCGAACGAATGCGACTGGCTGAGTTCCCGAGGTGCGGCGCCGGTGGGCGCGAGGTCGGTGACCGAGGGGTCGGGCAGCGCCATCTCGTCCACACTCACATCGTGGGCACGTTCGATCCGGCGCAGCATCTCTCCGAACTCGGCGGCCGATTGCGGGCGGTCGGAAGGGTCGGTCGCCATTCCCTGCTCCATGGCCTTGCACACGTCGTCGGGAATACCCTCGCCGCGCAGGTCGGGGACGGGCTGGCTGGTGATCCGTAGGAACTGCGCCACCATCCGCTCGCCCTCCTGGCGCTCGTATGCGGCATGACCGGTGATGCTGCAGAACAGGGTGGCGGCCAATCCGTACACATCCGCCGCGGCCGTAGGATTCTTGCCGCGCAGGATCTCCGGTGCGGTGAAGGCGGGCGACCCGGTGATCACGTCGGACGAAGTCTGGAAGCCGTCGGCGATGCGGGCGATCCCGAAGTCGGTGAGCTGCGGTTCGCCGTACTCGGTGATGAGGATGTTGCCGGGCTTGACGTCGCGGTGCAGCACGCCGGAGCGATGGGCGGTTTCGAGTGCTCCCGCGACCTTGATCGCGATGCTCACCGCCTCCGGCCACGGCAACGGACCGTGCCGCCGAATGCGCACCTCGAGTGAGTCGTGCGGGTGATAGTGCATCACCAGGTAGGGCAGGCCGGTGTCGGTGGTGCCCGACTGCAGGACGGTGACGATGTGCGGGTGGCCCGACAGGCGTCCCATCGCCCGCTGCTCGCGGAGAAAGCGCTCGAGATTGTCGGGATCGAGCGATGCGCTGAGCACCTTGACCGCGACCGTGCGGTCGAGAGAATCCTGCCTGCAGCGATAGACGACCCCGAAGCCGCCACGGCCGATCTGTTCGGCATCGGTGAACCCGGCAACAGCGAGCGAGCTCACAGTGTCGGAGTCGGCGTCGGCATCGCCGGCAGCGTCGGGAATCGGACCGCGCCGGGTGGCGAACGGATCGTTCTCGGTCATGGGTCCAATCACCTCTGGATGCGGTTTCTCCAGGATAGTCCCCCCAAGGCACGCCCGACGGAGATCGATCCGAGGTTCTGGATTACCGTGATCCGGCCGGGACGCGACAAGGCAGCCGACGACCCGGACAAAATGACACTGCGATCAGAAGTGGGACATCAATGAAGAAGACTCTCGCGGCGCTGTTCGGCGCAGGTGTGGTCCTGCTGGCGGCGGCGTGCGGATCCTCCGACGGATCCGACTCGGCCGAGGAAACCACAACCACCACCACGAGCGCCGAGGCTTCGGCCGAGGGGGGTGCGCAGGGCAGCACAGGTGTGCAACTCGGCAAGAGCTACGAGGAGAACTGCGAGGCACTGCTTCCGTACCTCGACGAACTCGAAACCTGGGGCCAGGATCGGGCCACCGCAGCTCAGGCCGTCGCCGATGCTCAGCAGCAGCTTCCCGAGTGGGAGAACCTGAGCGAGGACCAGAAGGCCGATACACTTCGTTCCATCGAAAACGCCGGCAAGGGGCAGTGCTGATCATCAGCGAATTGTTCGACAGGTTGCGGCGCTTCCCGGACGTGGAAGCGCCCAACCTGTTCGCGGTAGATGCAGCAGACCGCCTCATCCTCGACGAAGCGGACGCCGCGCTTGCGGCAGCGCCCGCCGGCACCGTTGTCGTGATCGACGACGACTACGGCGCCCTCACCCTCGGAGTCGCCGTTCGCCACGGCGCGACCGCGCTTCGGGTGCATCAGGACTCGTTGGTATCCGAGCGTGCCCTGGCCGCCAACGCCGAACGTGAAGACCTGACCGGCCGATACACGACCCACGGACTGGGCGCCGATCTTTTGGCCGGTGCCCGCGTCGTGCTCCTGCGGCTGCCGAGGTCGCTGAGCGCTCTCACCGAGATCGCCGAGACCATTGCCCGGTACGCGGACCCGGACGTCACGGTGTTCGCGGGCGGGCGCGACAAGCACATCACCGTCGCGATGAACGACGTGCTCGGCATATCCTTCGACGAGGTCCGCGCCTCACGCGGCCGCCAGAAGTCCCGCGTGCTCACCGCCCGCGTCCCGACGCCGGGAGAACCGACCTATCCGGTGAGTGAGCACCTCGCCGACCTCGACCTGGACGTCGTCGCCCACGGCTCGGCGTTCGCCGGTCCTCGCCTGGACATCGGTACCCGCTTCCTCGTCGACTTCCTGCCGCGTACCCGCGACGACGCGACCGTCGCCGTCGATCTGGGCTGCGGCACCGGCATTCTGGCGGTTCTGCTGGCCCGGCAGCGACCCGGCGTCCGCGTGATTGCCACCGACCACTCCGCGGCGGCCGTCGCCTCGACCGCCGCGACCGCCGCCGCCAACGGGGTCGCCGACCGTGTCGAGGTGCTCCGCGACGACGTCGCCGAATCGCTGCCGGATGCCTCCGTCGACCTCGTGGTGTGCAACCCGCCGTTCCACCTCGGTGCGGCCGTGCACGCGGGTGCGGCCGTCAAGATGTTCGACGCGGCCGCCCGCATCCTGCGCGACGGCGGGGAATTGTGGACGGTCTACAACAGGCACCTGAACTATCGCGTGGCGCTTCGGCGGATCGTCGGACCTACCGAGGTCATGGGGCGCAACCCCAAATTCGTCGTCACCCGATCCGTGCGCACCCGGTAGAGTCCGGTTTGTCCGAGGGACGCGCTGCGACGTGGGGATCCGTTCCGACAATTCGGGAACTTCCGTCGCGGCCGCCTCGTTGAACGGACAGTAGCGACCATCAGAAGGGAAGTGCACGGTGCGCACCACCAGTAACCCGGTGTTCCGCAACCTGCCCAAGCAAGAGGGCGGCGGATACGCCACGTTCGGCTCTGCGACGGCAGGCGCCGCGCAGGTCACTCAGCAATTCGGCCAGCCGCAGCACGCGCCGGCCGACCAGTGGGCCCGTCCCACCGACCAGCGGACGATGACGATCGACGACGTCGTCACCAAGACCGGGATCACGCTCGGCGTGCTCGCGGTCTCCGCTCTCATCTCCTACGTCCTGGTCAACTCCAATGTGGACCTGGCCGTGCCGTTCGTCATCGGCGGTGGTCTCATCGGCCTCGTTCTCGTGCTCGTCGCGACGTTCGGTCGCAAGATGGACAACCCGGCCATCGTTCTGGCCTATGCGGTGGCCGAAGGTGTGTTCCTCGGCGCGCTGTCGTTCATGTTCACCGACATCACCTTCGGTGGAACGGGTGGTTCGACGCTCATCGCGCAAGCTGTGCTGGGCACGTTCGGTGTGTTCTTCGGCATGCTCGTCGTCTACCGCACCGGCGCCATCCGCGTCACTCCGCGCCTGACCCGCATGATCGTCGGCGCCCTCGTCGGTGTCCTCATCCTTGCGCTCGGCAATATCGTCGCGAGCTTCTTCATCGACGGCGGCCTCGGTCTGCGCGACGGCGGCCCGCTTGCCATCATCTTCAGCCTCGTGTGCATCGGCATCGCCGCGTTCAGCTTCCTGCTGGACTTCGATTCCGCCGATCAGCTGATCCGCGCCCAGGCGCCGGAGAAGGCTGCATGGGGCGTCGCGCTCGGCCTCACCGTCACCCTGGTCTGGCTGTACGTCGAGATCCTGCGACTGCTCAGTTACTTCCAGAACGACTAGTTCACAGCGCTCAGCGGCCGGGCCACCTTCGGGTGGCCCGGCCGCTGTCGTTCGTGCTGTGCATGCTCGGCTGGTGGCCGGGTCGGGTCAGGTCTGGGCCAGGCGACCGGGATCGAGGTCGAGGCGGCGCAACAGCTGGGCGTTGAGCGCGACGACGATGGTGGAGACCGACATGAGAATCGCGGCGACGGCGGGCGAGATCGCGACCCCGGCGAACGCCAGGACGCCCGCGGCGAGCGGAACCGCGATGATGTTGTAACCGGTCGCCCACACCAGGTTCTGCCACATCTTCCGGTAGCTCGCACGCGACAGTTCGACGATCGACAGCACCGCGCGGGGATCGTTCGCCGCGAGCACCACACCGGCGGATTCGATGGCCACATCGGTGCCGGCGCCGATCGCGACGCCCACATCGGCACGGGCGAGGGCCGGTGCGTCGTTGACGCCGTCGCCGACCATCGCGACCCTGTGCCCGCGATTCTGCAGTTCGGTGACCTTCGCGTCCTTGTGTTCGGGCAGTACCTCGGCGAAGACCTCGTCGATACCGAGATCGGCGGCGACGGCGTCGGCGACCTGCTGCGCGTCGCCGGTGATCATCGCGACCTTCACTCCGCGGGCGTGCAGCGCGTCGATGGCCTGACGAGATTCGTCGCGAACGGCGTCTTCCAGCGCCACCGCGCCGAGCACCCGGTCGCCGTGTGCGAGGTGGAGTACCGAGGCTCCGCGCTGCACCCACCCGCCGGTGACGGCGGCGACATCGTCGGGCACCGCCAACCGCAGATCGCTGAGCATGGCCGGGCCCCCGACCGTCACTTCGGTGCCGTCGACGATCGCGCGCACCCCGCGTCCCGGCAGGGAACGGAAGTCCGTGGCGGTGATCTGCTCGGTCGCCGGGACACGAGACCCGGCGGCGGCGACGATGGCCCGCGCCACGGGATGTTCGCTGTCGGATTCGACCGCTGCGGCGAGTGCGAGCAGATGTTCCTCACTGATGCCGGTGGTGGCGGCGATACCGGTGACCTGGTGCCGTCCACGGGTCAAGGTGCCGGTCTTGTCGAAGAGCACCACGTCGACGGTGCGCATGCGTTCGAGAGCGAGCCGGTCCTTGACGAGCACTCCGGCTTTGGCGGCGCGTTCGGTGGAGATGGCAATGACCAGCGGGATCGCCAGGCCGAGGGCGTGGGGGCAGGCGATGACGAGCACGGTGACCGTGCGGACCACGGCCTCGTCGAGGTTGCCGAGCAGCGACCACACTGCAAAGGTGAGGATGCCTGCGCCTCCGGCGAAGTAGAACAGGAATGCCGCAGCCTTGTCCGCCAGTGCTTGCGCGCGCGAGGACGAGGACTGGGCGTCGGCAACCATGCGTTGGATGCCCGCCAGGGCGGTGTCCTCGCCGACGGCGGTGACCTGCACGCGCAGGGCGCTGTCGGTGGCGACGGTGCCGGCGACGACGGTGTCCCCGACCTCGCGGGTCACCGCCTTGGATTCGCCGGTGATCATCGATTCGTCGACCTCCGCGCGGCCGTCGGTGACGGTGCCGTCGGCGGGGACTCGGGCCCCGGCTCGCACCAGCACCAGATCCCCGCGGGACAACTCCGAGATCGGAACCTCGCGGTTGCCGTCGCCGGTGATCTTCTCCGCGGTGTCCGGCAGCATCGCGGCCAGCGCCTCGAGGGCGCCGGACGCCGAGCCCAGGGCGCGCATCTCGAGCCAGTGCCCGAGCAGCATGATCACGATGAGCAGAGCCAGTTCCCACCAGAAGTCCAGGTTGAAACCGCCGATACCGAGGGTGGTGACCCAGGACGCGATGAACGCGACGCTAATCGCCATGGCGATCAGCAGCATCATTCCGGGCCGGCGTGAGCGCAGTTCGGCCCAGCCGCCGGTGAGGAACGGCATGCCGCCGTAGACGAAGATCACCGTGCCCAGGACCGGGGGGATCCACATGGCGCCGGGGAAGTTCGGCATGGTGTAGCCGAGCAGCTCGGCGACCATGTGACTGAACCCGACGACCGGCACCGCCAGCACCAGAGCGATCCAGAACCGGCGGCGGAACATCTCGCCGTGTGCTCCGTGGCCGGCGTGCCGATCGTGGCCCCCGTGTCCGGTGTGATCGCCCGGCCCGACATGGGCAAGATGCTCGCCGTGGCCGGCGTCCGGATCCCGGACGTCCGGTGGTGGGCTCTGCGTGGAGGTGCCGTGGTCGTGCCCGGTCGGTGCCGGGTGGGAGTGTCCGTGTTCCGGGTGCGACATCGAAGAACTCCTGAATGACTGTGCCGAGTCGAGAGAACCGAGTGGGCTCTCTACAGGGTGGTCAGCAATTGGCGCATGGTGTCTATTTCCTGCTGCTGGGTTTCGACGATGCTGCGGGACATCGCCACCGCATCGGGGTATTGCCCGTTCCGGATTTCGGTCTCGGCCATGTCGATCGCACCCTCATGGTGGGTGATCATGTGGGTCAGGAACAGACGGGTGGCTTCGGTGCCCTGCGCGTCGGCAAGTGCCCGCATGTCCTGCGCGTTCATCATGCCGCCCATACCGGGCATGTCGTCGGTGTCGGGCATGCCGCGGCCCATGCCGGGCATGGATGTCATGGGCATGGAGGGCAGGGGCATGGAGGTGATTCCGGGCCTGTTGGGCCCTGCTCCCGGCATACCGTCCGGCATCCTCGGTTCGCCCCACTGCTCGAGCCAGGAGTTCATCTCGTCGATCTCCGGGCCTTGGGCGGCCTTGATCTGCTCGGCCAGGGCCCGTACGGGCTCGGGAATGCCGTCCTTGCCCAGCAGCATGTCGCTCATCTCGACGGCCTGGGCGTGGTGCGGGATCATCATCCGCGCGAACATCACGTCCGCCTGATTGTGCGCTGCGGCGTTCTCTGCGGGTGAGGTGGTCGCCGAGGTCTCCGCCGACGATGCGGTGGTGGCGGTTTCGGTGCCGGAGTCGCTGCAGGCAGCCACCGAGAACACCACGGCGAGCGCCGTCGCTCCGGCAGCGAGAGTCTTCTTGTTCATAGGATTCCTTCGTCGAACGGTCATGGAGCACAGCTGAACCGGCGGCCGGCCGATCTCGGCGTCAGGCCAGATAAGACATGGTGGCCATCATTCCTGCCTCCTGGTGATATGCGTTGTGGCAGTGCAGGGCCCACTGGCCGGGGTTGTCGGTGTCGAAGTCGATTTCGACGGTGCGCATCGGCCGGATCGTGACGGTGTCCTTGCGCAACCCGCTGTCGGCGAGCGCGAACGTGTGTCCGTGCAGGTGCATCGGGTGAAACATGTCCGACATGTTCCGCATCCGCATGCGCACCCGCTGTCCTTCGCTGACGTTCAGGGGCGGGATGTCCGGGTGGGTGCGGCCGTTGAGGGTCCACCGGTACGGCGACATGGTCCCGCCCATATCCACGCTGTGATACAGATCGTGGTCCCGCCCGGCCAAGCGCACATCCTCGCCCGGAGCCAGATCGGTGCCGAGCAATACCCGCCGGTCCAACTCGTCCGGCCGGGCGTGCGCCGGCAGGGCGCCGTGGCCGGTGCGCACGATCCCCAGCCCGTGCCCGGTCTTGCCTTCTGCCTGGGCAAACAGCGGGAAGGCGCCGTCGCCCAAGGTGACAAGCACATCGAATCGCTCACCCATGCCGATCAGCAGGGCATCGGTGTCCTGCGGTACAACCGGGAATCCATCGGTGTGGGTGACCGTCATCCGGTGTCCGCCCAGGGCGACGCGGAACGCGGTGTCCGAACCCGCGTTGACGAACCGGATCCGTACCCGCCGGCGCGGTGCGGAGGTGAAGACCGGCGGGTCCTCCGGGATCCGGCCGTTGACCAGATAGTGCGGATAAGTGACGTCCCCGGCGCCGCCGAGCAGCGGTGAGAGCATCGACTCCTCACCCATATCCATTCCGTCCATGTCGGCGCCGCTGCTTTCGTCTGCGACGCCGACGCCGATGCCGAGGTCGCGGGCGACGTCGTCGGGAGTGCGTCCGGTGCCGTCGAGCCAGTCGTCGAGCACCACGATCCATTCGTGGTCGTGGTCCCCGGTCTCGTTCGGGTCGTCGATGACGAGGACGCCGTACAGGCCCCGGTCGAGCTGGAGCCCGGAATGCGAGTGGTAGAAGTACGTGCCCGGATCCGGGACGGTGAACTCGTACGTGAACGCTTCATCGGCGGTGATCGGATCCTGGGTCAGCCCGGGAACCCCGTCCATGTCGTTGCTCAGCGCGAGACCGTGCCAGTGCACGCTCGTCGGCGCAGGCAGTCGGTTGTCCACCTCCACTCGAAGCAGGTTCCCTGCGCGTGCTCGGATCAGCGGCCCGGGCAGATTGTGGTTGTAGCCCCAGGTCGAGACGATGCGCCCGCCGAGATCCACCTCGACCGGACGAGCGGTCAACCGGGCGGAGACCACCTGTTGGCCGGCGGCGCGGCGCTGCTGCTCGAGTCGGCGCACAGTCTCGGACGAGGCTGTCACCGGCGTACTAGCCATGGGCGCGCCCACGCCGGTCGGGGGCCTCGGTGGTGCCGGGGGTCTGCGTCAGCAGTTGCCTGCGTGCTGCAAATTCGTCGGCTTCGATCTCCCCGCGAGCGAAACGCGCCTCCAGCAGGCGCAACGGATCGGAGCTGTCGTCGGTGCTGCCCGTCGCGCGCGCACGGTCTGTACGGAACAGCACGGCCACCAAATACAGCACCACCACCCAGAACGCGAGCATGCACACGGCCATGACGGTCCACACGGCCCAGCTCGACCCCCATGCCCAGCCCATCATGATCGTCTCCTTCTCATCGATTCGTGCTCCAGGTTGGCGTGCATACCCACGGGTTTGTGTGGAGGTCGTATGAAGATTTGCTCAAGAAGCCCCACCGCAGCATCGACACCGGCACGGCCTGGTGATGATGGACTCCATGGCCTCCTCCGCTCGCACACCCGCAACGACCAGCGATCACCTGCCGGCGCAGCGCCCATCCACCGGGCTGCGGGCGATGGTCGTCGAGGACGAGACGTCGCTGGCGGATCTGGTGGCTGCATACCTCGAACGTGACGGGTTCGAGGTCACGGTCACCGGCGACGGATCCGACGCCGTCGACCTCGCCCGACAGGTGGATCCGGATGTGGTGGTTCTCGATCTGGGGCTGCCGAATCTGGACGGTGTCGAGGTGTGCCGTCGGCTGCGCATCTTTTCCGACGCATACGTGGTGATGCTCACGGCCCGTGCCGAGGAGGTCGACACCCTCATCGGACTGTCCGTCGGCGCCGACGATTACATGACCAAGCCGTTCAGTCCCCGCGAGTTGATGGCTCGCATACAGGCCATGCTGCGGCGGCCCCGCACCGGCGCCGCCCGGTCGGCCGAGCCGGTTACGGCCACGCAATCCCGAGTTTTCGGCGACCTGGCGATCGACGTCGTCGGCAGGGAAGTCGCCGTCGGGGGCGTTCCGGTGGCGCTCACGCGCACCGAATTCGACGTCCTGGCGGCCCTGGCACGCGATCCCGGTGTCGTGCTCACCCGAGCCCAACTGATCGAAGCCGTGTGGGGCCCGACCTGGATAGGGGATGAGCATCTGGTCGACGTGCATGTCGGTCACCTCCGCCGCAAACTCGGCGACGACGCCGTCGAAGGCCGCTATGTGCGCACCGTCCGCGGTGTCGGCTACCGGATGGGCAGCGGATCATGAAAACCGGCATACGCGAACGCATTTCCTCTTCCCGATCCGACGACCGGAAGGCGCCGGTCGGGTCGAATTTCGGCACCCGATTGTTCGTTGCCCTGACCGCAGTGGTGGTCGGATGCGCGGTGAGCGCGTGGCTTGTCGCCTCGGCCCTCGCGCCCGGCATCTTCCACGATCACCTCGGTCGGGCCGGCATCGACCACAACTCCGGTCAAGCCGCCCACGTGGCAGAAGCGTTCACCCGGGCGATCATCCTGGCCTGGGGTCTGGCGATCGCCATCGCGGTGCTCCTGGCGCTGGCCGTGAGCTGGTACATCACCCGACGCGTCCATCGTTCCCTGACCGCGGTGACCGCGTCCGCCGCCCGGATCGCGGACGGCCACTACGACACCCGCGTGAACAGCCCCGGACTCGGCCGCGAATTCGACGAACTCGCCGTCACCGTCAACGAGCTCGCCCGCAGGCTCGACGCCACCGAAACCACCCGCCGCACCATGCTCGCCGACCTCGGACACGAAATGCGCACTCCGATAGCCACACTCGACTCCTACCTCGAAGCGCTCGAAGACGGTGTCCGCACCCTCGACGACGGCACCATGCAGGTTCTGCGTGGCGCCACCCGTCGACTGGGCCGTCTCGCCCACGACATCACCGCGATTTCCCGGGCCGAAGAGCACCTCACCCGTATCCGGCCGGTGCCCACAACCACCGGCGCCCTCGTCACCACCGCCGTCGACGCCGTGCGGGAACGCTACGACGGCAAAGGCGTCGCGCTGCACCGCCGTATCGACGACTCCGTGGCCGTGACGGTCGACCCGGACCGGCTCGGTCAGGTCCTCGGGAACCTGCTCGACAATGCCCTGCGCCACACCCCTCACGGCGGCACCGTCACCGTCACCAGCAGACGCCTGGACGGTCGCGCCGAGATCACCGTCGCCGACACCGGCGACGGCATCGCCCCCGAACACCTCGACCATCTCTTCGACCGGTTCTACCGCGCCGACGGCGCCCGGGACCGCAGCCACGGTGGCAGTGGTATCGGCCTGACCATCAGCCGCGCCCTCGTCGAGGCGCACCACGGCTGCATCCGCGCCCGCAGCGACGGGCCGGGTCGTGGAGCAAGCTTCACGATCGAACTGCCCGGCACGGCGCGCTGACCTCGCAGCGCGGCTGCCGCATCCGGCGGGCGGCAACCCCGTGGGTACGACAGTCTGAGAACATGGTGGTATGCGCATCGCGGATACTGTCGTCGACCTCATCGGAAACACCCCCCTCGTCAAGCTCAACTCGGTGGTGAAACCCGGATCGGCGCTGGTGGCAGCGAAGGTCGAATACCTCAATCCCGGCGGTAGTTCGAAAGACCGCATCGCCGTGAAGATGATCGACGCCGCCGAGGCTTCGGGTGAACTGAAGCCGGGTGGCACGATCGTCGAACCGACCTCCGGCAACACCGGCATCGGCCTGGCCCTCGTCGCGCAGCAGCGCGGCTACAAGTGCGTATTCGTCTGCCCCGACAAGGTCAGCGAAGACAAGCGGAACGTGCTCCGCGCGTACGGCGCCGAAGTCGTCGTGTGCCCCACCGCGGTGCCGCCGGAGCACCCGGACAGCTACTACACCGTCTCCGACCGGCTCGCCGCCGAACTCCCCGGCGGCTGGAAGCCCAACCAGTATTCCAACCCGGGCGGACCGGAGAGCCACTACGAAACCACCGGACCCGAGATCTGGAACGACACCGACGGCAGGATCACCCACTTCGTTGCGGGTGTCGGCACCGGCGGGACCATCTCCGGTGCCGGCCGCTATCTCAAGGAGGTGTCCGGCGGCAAGGTCAAGGTCGTCGGCGCCGATCCCGAAGGATCCGTCTACTCCGGCGGAACCGGCCGGCCCTACCTCGTCGAGGGTGTCGGAGAGGACTTCTGGCCGACGGCGTACGACCCGTCGATCCCCGACGAGATCATCGCGGTCTCCGACGCCGACTCGTTCGAGATGACCCGCCGCCTCGCCCGCGAGGAAGGCCTGCTCGTCGGTGGTTCGTGCGGCATGGCCGTCGTCGCGGCCCTGCAGGTCGCCGAGCGGGAAGGCCCCGACGCGGTCGTGGTCGTGCTGCTGCCCGACGGCGGCCGCGGCTACCTGTCGAAGATCTTCAACGACAAGTGGATGGCCAGCTACGGCTTCCTGCGCACCCCGCTCGACGGCAAACCCGACGACTCCACGGTCGGCGACGTGCTGCGCGGCAAGTCCGGCGACATGCCGGCCCTCGTCCACACCCATCCGTCCGAGACCGTGCGCGACGCCATCGAGATCCTCCGCGAATACGGCGTCTCGCAGATGCCCGTCGTCGGCGCGGAACCGCCGATCACCGCCGGTGAGGTGGCCGGCGCGGTCAGCGAACGCGAACTGCTCAGCGCCGTGTTCGAAGGCCGGGCCCAGCTCGCCGACCCCGTCGAGAAGCACATGAGCCCGGCACTGCCCAACATCGGCGTCGGCGAATCCGTTGCCGCCGCGACCAAGGCCTTCGGCGACACCGACGCGCTCATGGTGATCGACGACGGCAAGCCCGTCGGCGTCATCACCCGCCACGACCTGCTTGGTTTCATCTCCGAAGGCCGATAGGACACCGATTACACATGACCGACAACACTGCACACGGTTTCGCGACTCGCGCCATCCACGCCGGCTACGAGCCCGACCCCCAGACGGGCGCCGTGAACGTACCGATCTACGCGTCGTCGACGTTCGCGCAGGACGGCGTGGGGGAGATGCGCAACGGCTTCGAGTACGCGCGCACCGGCAACCCCACGCGCCGCCCCCTCGAAGCCAATCTCGCGGCTCTCGAGAACGGCGCCTACGGCCGGGCCTTCGGATCCGGCATGGCCGCCACGGACTGCCTGCTGCGGTCGGTGCTGCGCCCGGGCGATCACCTCG
>NZ_JAUZMZ010000280.1:0-3809 GCF_036327435.1 Rhodococcus chondri
CCAGACCGTCGGCGGAGCGCTCGGCGACCGAGCGAAGGTCCTGGGCGATCGTGCCGCCGATGCCCGCGCCACGGGAAAGGGAGTTCTCGAACGGGGACTGGCGCGGGTCAGCGAAGTGCGCCACCGCGGAGGCGGCACGTCCGAGGGGACCGTCTCCTCCGGCGACTGACGGTGGCCGCTATCGACACCTAGGGTGCGTACCCCACGCGGTGTCCGCGCGGGACAGTGAGTGAGCCGGTTCGAC
Source organism: Rhodococcus chondri (assembly GCF_036327435.1). Lineage (NCBI taxonomy): Bacteria > Bacillati > Actinomycetota > Actinomycetes > Mycobacteriales > Nocardiaceae > Rhodococcus > Rhodococcus chondri. Next base: position 245 of record NZ_JAUZMZ010000280.1, read on the forward strand.
CGGCTCCTCCAGACCGCAAGGACCTCGCGTCCCACCGAGCACGTCTCGGTGCCAGCATCCAGGTGTGATTCGATGGCCGACACGGCGACCCCCACCGTCCACCAGCCGTTCCCGCTGTCGTCCGCACAGCGCGGACTGTGGTTCGCTCAGCAACTCGCACCCGAGGTGCCGATCTGCATCGCCCAGTACGTGGACATCCGGGGCCCGCTCGACGTCGCGCTGTTCCAGCAGATCGCTCTGGCAGTCGGCCACGAATATCAGTCGGTGTTCCTCCGGCTCGTCGACGTCGACGGCGAACCGCACCAGGTGGTCGATCCGCCGGCCGACGCCGCCATGGGCATGCACGACTTCCGCGGCGCATCCGACCCGACCGCCGCCGCGCAGGCGTGGATGGACGAGAACCACACGGCGCCGGTCGATCTCGTCGGCGCACCGCTGACCGAATCCTCGCTGCTGCAGATCGCCGACGACCGGTACCTCTGGTACACCCGCATCCACCACATCGCCCTCGACGGATACGGCGCCGCGACCATGGTCGACCGCGTGGCCCACTGCTACACGGCCGCGGTCGAAAACCGCACGCCCGAACCGAACCGCGCGGCGGACCTGACCACCCTGCAGGAACTCGACCGCGACTACCGCGCCTCCCACCGGTATGCCGCCGACACCGAGTACTGGGCAGAACGCCTGCATGCCCGCACCGACACCGTCACCCTCGCCGGTGCCGACGCGCTACCCGCCGCGCACAGCCTCGCCGCGCGCAGCGCCCTCGCCGACTCCACCACCGCCCGGCTCGACGCCTCCGCCCCGACCGCCGCGGCCAGGATCATCGCCGGATTCGCCGGTTACCTGTCGCGGACCACGGGCCGGCGCGACGTGATCGTCGACCTCCCCGTCTCCGCGCGCACCACCGCGGTCCTGCGGCGTTCGGGCGGCATGCTCGCCAACGTCGTTCCGCTGCGGGTGAGCGTCGAACCCGACGACACGGTCGGCACACTCGTCGAACGGGTGCGCCTCGAACTGATGGGGGCACTGCGCCACCAGCGCGGCAACGTCGAGGACATCCTGCGCGAGCTGGGTGTCGCCGCCGAATCGCGCAGGATCTCGGCACCCGTGGTCAACGTGATGCTGTTCTCGCGACAGTGGCGTTTCGGGCCGTGCACCGCCGACTTCCACATCCTCACCGCCGGACCCGTCCCGGATCTGCTCGTCAACGTGTACCGGGCGGGTACGCCGGCGTCGACATACGTCGAACTCCGGGCCAACCCGCACCGCTACCGTGACGACGAGGTGCACGAGCACCACCGCGGGCTCGTCGACCTCGTCGAGGCCGTCGTCGCGGCCGCTCCCGAGACACCGTTGACCGCGATCGGCGCGGTCGACCTGCCCCGGGCGGTGCCGGGTGCGGCGCCGGAGCCGGAAGTGACGCTGCCCGATCTGCTCGCCGCCACTGCCGCCGAGCATCCGCGGGCGGTTGCGCTGCAGAGCGGACAGCGCACAATGACCTACGGTGAGCTCGACGCGGCCTCGAACCGTGTCGCGCGGGCTCTGCTCCGGTCCGGTGTCACCGCCGAATCCGTGGTGGCAACAGCGATTCCGCGTTCGATCGAGTCGGTGCTCGCGATCTGGGCGGTCGCCAAGACCGGCGCGGCGTTCGTGCCCGTCGATCCGCAGTACCCGGCCGCCCGGATCGAACACATGCTCACCGATTCCGGTGCGGTACTGGGGATGACCGTCGCCGCGGTGGGACAGCAGCTGCCCGGCGCGGTGCGATGGCTCGCTCTGGACGATCTCGACAATGAATTCGACTGCAGCGCAGCGCCGATCACCGACACCGAGCGCGGCCCGGTACGGCTCGGGCAGGCCGCCTACCTGATCTACACGTCCGGATCGACCGGACTGCCCAAGGGCGTCGTCGTCACGCATCGGGGCCTGGCCAATCTGCTCGCCGAGCAGCGTGAGCGGTTCGGCGCGCGGCCCGGCGCGCGCGTGCTGCACTGCGCGTCACCGAGCTTCGACGCATCCGTCTTCGAGATCGTGTGGGCGATCGGCATGGGGGCGCGCCTCGTCGTCGTGCCGCAGACCGTATACGGCGGCGACGAACTCGCCCGCATCCTCGAACGCGACCACGTCAGCCACGCGGTGCTCACCCCCACCGTGCTCGCGACGATTCCCCACGTACTGCCCGACCTCGACACCCTCGTCGTCGCGGGGGAGGCCTGCTCACCCGAACTCGTCGGAAAGTGGGCACCCGGCCGCACGATGCTCAACGGCTACGGACCCACCGAGGCGACGATCATGACGAACGCCGCCCCACTCGCCGCGGGTGAACGCGTCACGATCGGCGGGCCGGTGCGCGGCACCACCCAAGTGGTGCTCGACTCCCGGCTGCGGCCCGTCCCGGTCGGGGCGGCCGGTGAGCTGTACGTGAGTGGACCGGGAACGGCGCGCGGCTACCGCAACCGGGGTGCGCTGACCGCCTCCCGTTTCGTCGCCGATCCTTTCGGCACGCCCGGGACACGCCTGTACCGCACGGGCGACGTGGTGCGCTGGCGGCGCGACACGAACGGCGCCCTCGTGCTCGACTATGTGGGCCGCGCCGACTTCCAGGTCAAGATCCGCGGTATCCGCGTCGAACTCGGCGAGATCGACGATGCGCTGACCCGGCACCCCCGGGTGGCCGCGGCGGTCACCGTCGGCCGCACCGCACCGTCCGGCGACACCGTCCCCGTCTCGTACATCGTGCCCGCCGGACCCGGGGAACCCGACATCGCCGAGATCACCGCCTACCTGCGCGGCTCCGTGCCCGCGCATCTGGTGCCCGCGACGATCGTCGTGCTCGACGAACTGCCCGTCACCCCCGTCGGCAAACTCGACCGCACCGCACTGCCCGCACCGGTGTTCGGGATTCCGGCGACCGCGTACCGCGCCCCCGTCACCGCCACCGAACGCGCGGTCGCCGCAGTGTTCGCCGAGGTTCTCGGTCTCGACCGGGTCGGACGCGACGACCACTTCTTCGACCTGGGCGGCAACTCGCTCAGCGCGACCCGTGTCGTGGCGCGCGTGAGCGCGGCGACGGGAGCCGGGCTCGGCGTCCGCGACCTGTTCGAGGCGCCCGTCGTGGCCGCTCTCGCGGCACGCGTCGACGACACCGCCACCGACGCGACGCGCCCGGTGCTTACGGTGGAACCGCGCCCCGAACGGCCGCCGCTGTCGCTCGCGCAGCAGCGGATGTGGATCGTCAACCAGCTCGACACCACCTCCCACGCCTACAACGTGCCCATCATGTTGCGGCTGACGGGTGAACTCGACCTCGACGTCCTGCGCGCGGCGTTCGCCGACGTCGTGGCCCGGCACGAACCGCTGCGCACCCGCTACCCGGCGTCGCCGGACGGACCCTTCCAGCTGGTGTGCCACGACACCGGCACCGGCGTCGGCTTCGACCTCACCCCCAGGTCCGTGCAGGGCGAGATCGAGTTGCGCGCCGAAATGTCGCGGCTGGCCACCACCGGCTTCGATGTGAGTCGCGAGGTGCCTGTTCGCTCCGCGGTGCTGCGGGTCGGTC
>NZ_JAUZMZ010000281.1:0-3734 GCF_036327435.1 Rhodococcus chondri
GCACACTGCTGGTGGTCGAGGACGATCCCACGATCAATCAGGCCCTGGCCGATCGGCTCACCGCCGAGGGGTTCGGGGTTGTTCGTGCCTTCGACGGGCCGGGCGCCCTTGCCGCGTACCACGAGCACCAGCCCGATCTGGTCGTGCTCGACGTGATGCTGCCCGGATTCGACGGGCTCGAGGTGTGCCGGCGGATCCAGGACCAGCGACCGGTGCCGGTGCTCATGCTCACCGCGAAGGTCGACGAGACCGACGTGCTCGTCGGGCTGGGTGTCGGTGCCGACGACTATCTGACCAAGCCGTTCCGGATGCGCGAGGTCGTCGCGCGCGTCCGGGCACTGCTGCGGCGCGTCGACCGCGCGGCCGAGCTGGCCGCTGCCCGGCAGCCCGCGTTGACGGTCGGCGATCTCGTCCTCGATCGCGCCGCGCGCCGCGTCCAGCTCGCGGGGGTGGAGGTGCACCTGACTCCACTGGAGTTCGACCTGGTCGCCGTCCTCGCCGAGCAGCCGGGCACCGTGCACAGCCGCGAGGCGCTGATGACCGAGGTGTGGGGCTGGACCGATGCCCGCGGGACTCGGACGCTGGACAGTCACGTGAAGTCCCTGCGCGCCAAGATCGGTGCCGCGCGGGTCCGGACGGTGCACGGCGTCGGCTACGCGCTGGAGGCCTGAGCGATGGGCACATCCGCGCGCACCGGCCGTCCGCTCGACGGGGTGTCCTCGATCAAGGTCAAGATCGGTCTGCTGGTCGTCGTGAGCATCGTGGCGGCCGTCGTGGTGCTCCAGGTGGGCGGACGGGCCGGGGTCCCGGGCTGGCTGACCCTGCCGGTGACACTCGCGGTGGCGCTCGGCGTCACCCAGTGGCCGGCCCGGGGCATGACATCACCGCTACGTGAGATGACCTGTGCTGCAGGGAAAATGGCCACCGGCGACTATTCGGTCCGGGTCACCGCGACATCGGCCGACGAGGTGGGCCGCCTGGCGCGGGCGTTCAACACCATGGCCGCCGACCTGGCCACCGCCGACCAGCAGCGCCGGCAGCTCGTGGCCACGGTCTCCCACGAACTGCGCACACCGCTGGCCGCGCAGCGCGCGCTGCTGGAGAACCTCGTCGACGGAGTGGTGCGCCCCGACGACGCCGCCCTGCAGACCGCGCTCGCGCAGTCCGAGCGGCTGAGCGCGCTGGTCGGCGACCTGCTCGACGTCAGCCGCGTCGACGGCGGCGCGGTACCGCTGCATCTCGCGTCGGTGTCCGTGGCCGACCTGCTCGACCGGGCGGTCGCCGAGGCCGCCGTGGGCACACGGACCGTGGTCTTCGAAACCTCCGTCGAACCCAGCGATCTCGTGGTCCGGGCCGACGGCGCCCGGCTGGCGCAGGTGGTGGCGAACCTGCTCGACAATGCAGTGCGCCACAGCCCGCCCGGCGGGATCGTCCGTCTGCGGGCCGAGGTCGAGGAGAACGATCGCTGGTCGCTGGAGGTCACCGACCACGGCCCCGGCATCCCGGCCGGGCAAGTGCGGAAAGTGTTCGCCCGCTTCGGAGTCGGCGACGACAGCAGCGGAGGCACCGGGCTCGGCCTCGCCATCGCCGGCTGGGTCTGCCAGTTGCACGGCGGATCCATCACGGCGCTGCCCCCGGCGGACGGTGGAACCGGTGCCCGGATCCGGGTGATGCTGCCGCGCAACCCTGTCCCCAGGCCGGGCTCGTCCGTCGAGCCGGCATCCACTCCCGCAACCGAGGTGATACCTGTGACCACCACACCACCCGATGTCACTCCAGCCGGGCCTCCGGCGGTACCGCTGCCGTCGTTCGTCGGCACGCTGTTCGGCGAATACTGGCCCGAACGCGGACCGGCTACCGCACCCGTGGCGCTCTACGGTTCGGTCGCGATCGGTGCACTCGCTGCCGCCGCGCTGCCGTACCGCCACATCGGGCTGGGCACCTTCCTGGTGCTGCTCGCCGCAGGAGTCCTGGTGTTCGGGGTATCGATCCACCGCCGCCGACCGTGGACGACGGTGGTCGCGCTGCTCTACGCCGGGCTGGCGTCGATGGCCGTGCTGCGCGCCGCCGAGTGGCTGGTGGTGCTGTCCCTGCTGGCCGCGCTGGTACTCGTCGCCACCGCCCTGACCGACGCCAGGCGCGTGCTGCCGATGCTCGCCGGCGGAGCGGGCTGGGTGCTCGCCGCGATCCGGGGACTGCCGCTGCTGGGCCGCACCCTGGCGGGGACCAGCCGTCACCGACTGCTGTGGCCGGTGCTGCGCACCGCGGTGCTCTCGCTCGTCGCGCTCGTCGTATTCGGAGGGCTGTTCGCGTCCGGGGATGCGGTGTTCGGTTCCTGGGTGGCGCAGATCCTTCCCGACGTGCACCTCGCCGACAGTTTCGTGCTGCGGGCCTTCGTGTGGTTCTTCGTCGGCGGCATCGTGCTCGCGGCGTGCTATCTCGCCCTCAATCCGCCCCGGGTGGACGCCGTGGCGATGCCGCCCACCCGCGCGGTGAGCCGGGCCTGGGAGTGGATGGTTCCCGTCGGGGTCGTCGTCGCGGTGTTCCTGGTGTTCCTCGTGGCTCAGGCCTCGGCGATGTGGGGCGGCCACGAGTTCGTGCGCCGCACCGCCGGAATGAGCTACGCGGACTACGTGCACCAGGGCTTCGCGCAGCTGACCGTCGCGACGGTGCTGACGCTGGCGACCATCGCGCTCGCGGTACGCAAGGCCCCCCGCGACACCGACCGCGACCGGCTGCTGTTGCGCGCGGTGCTGGGAACGCTGTGTGTGCTCACGCTCGTCGTGGTGGCCTCGGCGCTGTTCCGGATGGCGGTCTACCAGCAGGCCTACGGCTTCACGGTGCTGCGCGTGCTGGTCGACGCGTTCGAACTCTGGCTCGGGTTCCTGGTGGTGCTCGTGATGGTGGCCGGGGTGCGCCTGTCCGGATGGTGGCTGCCGCGCGCGGCGCTTGCCTCCGGTGCGGCGTTGCTGCTGGCCATCGGGCTGGCCGATCCCGAGGCCTGGGTGGCCCGGCAGAACATCGAGCGCTACGAGGCCACCGGAAAACTCGACCTCGCGAGCCTGTCGTCGCTGGGTGCGGACGCCACGCCCACGATCGAACGTGACCTGCCCGCCGATTTGGCGCGGTGCGTGATCACCGGGCAGTACCGGCCGGCGGGCGACGACGATCTGCTGGGCTGGAACCTCGGCCGGTCGAGGGCCGCGGACATTCCCGGCTACGGCGACGATGCGGTCCGCGGGGGATGCCCGGCGCAGGTCGGGGAGTGACCGAGCGCCGATCGCCGGTGCCGGCGGCGCGGGTAAGCTCTGTACTCGTGCTTTCTGTCGTCCCGGCCCCCGTCGTCGTGCGGGCTCCCGCCAAGGTCAACCTCCACCTCGAGGTCGGTGACCTGCGCGCGGACGGCTACCACGAGCTGCGCACCGTCTTCCACGCGTTGTCGCTCTACGACGAGGTATCGGTGACACCCGCCGACACGTTGAGCGTGCAGGTGCGCGGGGCGGACGCGGCGGCGGTGCCCACCGACTCGTCGAATCTCGCGTGGCGTGCCGCCGAGATGGTCGCGGCCCGGGCCGCCCGCACTCCGGATGTCGCCATCACGATCGACAAGGGCATCCCGGTCGCGGGCGGGATGGCGGGCGGAAGCGCCGATGCGGCCGCGACCCTCGTCGCCCTCGATGCCCTGTGGGGTCTGGGGGCGAGCCGGGAAGATCTCGACGCACTCGCCGCCGACC
>NZ_JAUZMZ010000282.1:0-3723 GCF_036327435.1 Rhodococcus chondri
CGCCACGGCCCGTGGTCTATCGGGCGATCGATCTGCGTAGCAACGAGTTTGCCGACCTGATCGGCGGCGACATCGAGCCGCACACGAGGAGAACCCGATGATCGGGTACCGCGGTTGCTTCCGGTACGTGCGCGATCCCGACCTGTTCTCCCTCGATCTCGATGTCCTGCACCAGGTGCGCGCGCAGCATCCCAACGTGCACCTGATGATCCCCTTCGTGCGCACCCGCTGGGAACTACAAGCGTGTCTCGCGCAACTCGATGCACATCCGCTCGGCTCCGACCGAGCGATGCTCCGCTGGATCATGGCGGAGGTGCCGTCGGTGGTGTACTGGCTGCCCGAGTACGCGAAGCTCGGCATCGACGGAGTGTCGATCGGCAGCAACGACCTGACCCAGTTGGTTCTCGGGGTGGATCGCGATTCGGAAGTATGCCGAGATCTGTTCGACACCCTCGACCCGGCGGTACTGGACGCGATCGATCGGATCATCGACCGCGCGTCCGCGGCCGGACTGACGACGTCGCTGTGCGGACAAGCGGTTTCGACGAGTACCACCCTGGCCGAGCATCTCGTGCGACGAGGGATCACCTCGGTGTCGGTGACCCCGGATGCCGCGGCAGTGACCCGCCGGACGGTGGCCCGCGCCGAGCAGCGCATCCTGCTCGACCGCGCGCGTCACGAAGACGGATGAGGCACGTTCGCTCGGTCTGGACCTCGAACATCATGAGGATCACACTCAGGTATGACCGCCGGTATGGAAGAAGCCCGAGAGTACCCGCTCGCGCCGGACGTGCCGATGTCGCTGATCTCGCGTCTCCGGGCACCGGACATGCTGCATACGGGACCGGTGAAGATGCGGGATGCGGGTGGGCCTGTGGTGATGGTTCGGTTCGGGCCGACCCGATTCGCAGCACCGATCGCGGTCGTAACATCCCCTCAGGGTGCGCACGATGTCGTCGCCGGCTCGGACGGCGCGTTCGACAAGGAGATGACGGTCGACAGAGAACTACGGAAGTGGTTCGGCGACAGCCTGTTCAGCTTGCCGCATGAGCCATGGTTGGATCGGCGACGCACCTTGGCGCCCCTGTTCACGAAGAAGCGCGTCGAAACCTACTCACGATGCATGGCCGACACCGCGCGGGACTTGGCAACCGTCTGGCTCCGAGCGGGCACGATCGACCTTGCCCGGGAAACCCGGCGCCTCACCTTACGAGTGCTCGGCCGCTCGCTTTTGGGGGTGGACCTCGGAGATCGAACCGAGGAAATCGGACCGCAACTCACCCGCGAACTGAACTTCGTGACGAAGCGATCCGTGCGACCGGTGCGTGCGCCTGCCTGGCATCCGACGCCCGCGCGGCACCGGATGCACACCGCGAAGAAATTCACCGACGAGCTGATCGATGAGGCGATCCGAGCGGCCCGCGAAGATCCCGGTCGCGATGCAGAGCTGATCCGGCTCTTCTTCGAGACCGCCGACCCGGAGACCGGTGAGCCGTTCACCGACCAGGTGATCCACCAGGAACTCGGCGCCTTCGTCGTCGCGGGACACGACACCACCGCCACCACGCCGGCGTACTGCTTCTGGGTCCTCGGGCACCACATCGATGTCCAGGACCGGATCGCGGCCGAGGTCGGCGCCCTCGGCGATCGGCCGCTACACGTACGTGATGTCGAGCGCCTGCCCTACGCCGGGCAGGTCCTTCAGGAGGCCCTGCGAATGTGCCCGCCGGGACCGGCCATCGGCCGCATGGCCATGCGGGAGGTCGTCGTGGACGGCTATCGGATCCCCGCCGGTACGAATGTTCTCGTAGGCAACTACGCCGTGCATCACGACCCCGGCCTGAGGGACGATCCGGAGCGATTCGATCCGGATCGGTTCGCTCCGGATCGTTCACCGGTCCACACGCGATGGCAATACCTGCCGTTCGGTGGGGGCCCACGTCGCTGCGTCGGAGCCCACTTCGCCATGCTCGAGGCGACGTCGGCCCTGGCGAGCGTCCTGCGGGCGGTGCGGATCGAGTCGGTCGAATCCGACTTCCCGCTCGCAACCCCCTTCACCCTGGTCGCCGCCGGCCCCGTGCCCGTGCGCATCCGACCGAGGATCACCGCAGCGGCGTAGTCGAAATCGTCGCCTCCGCAGAAGTTTCGTGTCGTCGACCCGCAGGCCTGGGTACCGTGCCTGCGACCGACGTGAGAGGTGAAATACGCCTCACTTGATGACGGCGTCGATGGTCTTCTTCAGGGCGGACGGCTGTGCCGGTGAGTGCGGGGCCTTCTGCTTCGCTTCGAGAAGTCGCTCACCCATCTCCTGAAGTACCTTGCGGCCCAAAGCTTCCCGAACCTTCGGGAACCATTCGCCCTCTTCTTCTTCGATGTGGTGTTCAACGCTCTCGATGAGCACGGTGGTCTTCGCATCGAAGCGTTCGTCCTCGGGCTTCATCGCCGCCAGTTCCATGACCAGCACATCGGCGACGTGATGCTCCTCGTACGATTCGAGAACATCGGACTCGACGTCCGGCAGCAACTCGCGCACCTCGGGGTACATCACCTCGTTCTCGATATAGGTGTGCACGGTGAGCGCTTCGATGATCTTGTCTACGATCTTGCCCTTCGCGGCCTTGGCGCCCTCGCCGGCCGACTGGAAGTCCCGGAAGAGCTTCTTGATCTCCTTGTGGTCTTCCTTGAGCAACACGATCGCGTCAGTGGACATTGATCCAACCTCCAGAGCTGTGGGAACGCGGTAGCGGGCGCACCGCTCATAGTCGAACAGGGCATACCCACCACGGGTGCCCCTCACACATCATTCGGCACTCGTGCGCGCGGGCGTTCGCGCATAATCGACGGCAACGGATGAGGAGCACATATGACTGCACCGGACGCGAAACCACTTGCCGGAAAAACCATGATCATGTCGGGCGGCAGCCGGGGTATCGGCCTGGCGATCGCCCTTCGCGCAGCGAGGGACGGCGCGAACATCACATTGATCGCCAAGACGGACACCCCGAATCCGAAGCTGCCGGGCACGATTCACACTGCCGCGGCCGAACTCGAGCAAGCCGGCGGTCGCGTCCTGCCGTTCGTGGGCGATATCCGCAATGACGACTGGGTCGCCGAGGCCGTGCGCCAGACGGTCGCGAGGTTCGGTGGCATCGACCTCGTCGTGAACAATGCGTCGGCAATCGACCTGTCGCCGACCGACAGCATCACGATGAAGAGATACGACCTGATGCAGGACATCAACTGTCGCGGTACGTTTCTACTGTCGAAGCTGTCGATCCCCGCGCTGCGCGACTCCGCGAAGGCCGGTCGCAACCCGCATATCCTGACGCTTTCTCCCCCACTGAATCTGTCCCCGAAATGGGCCGGGGCGCACCTCGCCTACACCATGGCGAAGTACGGCATGAGCCTGACAACACTCGGGCTCGCCGAGGAACTCAAACCTGATGGCATCGGGGTGAATTCACTGTGGCCGCGCACGACCATCGCCACCGCCGCAGTGCGCAATCTGCTCGGCGGCGAGGCGATGGTCAATTCCTCTCGGACGCCGGACATCTACGCGGATGCCGCGTATGTGGTGCTCACGTCTCCGAGCACCGAGGCCACCGGCAACTTCTACATCGATGCCATCAGGTTTGAGTTCCTCGGCGAGCCCGAGTGTTGTCAGGCTCATGCCGTACTTCGCCATGGTGTAGGCGAGGTGCGCCCCGGCCCATTTCGGGGACA
>NZ_JAUZMZ010000283.1:0-3696 GCF_036327435.1 Rhodococcus chondri
TCAAGACGATCGGGCCCGACAAGCTCAACCAGCTGCGGCACCTGCGTTTCTTCGGCGACGCCGAGGGCGTGCGCGCCCACATGGCGAAGCACCGCGAGATCCTCGCACCCAAGTTCGCGCTGGTCCGCATGATCCTCGAAGATCGGCTCGGCACGTCGAAGGTCGCGTCCTGGACCGAGCCGAAGGGCGGATACTTCATCAGCCTCGACGTGGTCGACGGCACCGCGAAGCGGGTCATCGCACTCGCGAAGGATGCCGGCATCGCGCTCACCGGCGCGGGTTCGGCGTTCCCCTACAAGAACGACCCGGACGACAAGAACATTCGCCTGGCACCGAGCTTCCCGTCCCTCGACGAACTCGCGACGGCGATGGACGGTGTCGCGACGTGCGTGCTGCTCGCTGCGAGCGAGAAGGCACTCGGCAGGTAACGCCCGACTCGAAACCCCGACGCCCGCCGTCGCGCCCGGCCGGACCCGAGCAGGTCCGCGAGCGCGGCGGCGGCGGCGTTTCTGCGACAGGAAACCCGTTTGCTCCCAGCCTGTGGACAAACCTGTGGAAAACCGGTGGACCGAGGGTGGACAACTTTGCTCGGGCCGCGCTGACCTCCTGAAATGACCTGAATGGGCTTTTCCACAGAGAAGTGCCATACTGCCGGATCAGGGTCGCCGCGCTCCGCGGCGGGTTCGGAAGTGGTGAGTGTGATGGAAGACCGCGCTCTCGTGAAATCCGGAACCGGCGCAACTACGGTCGCGTCTGTCACCGGCTGCAACGGTGTGCTGAAGGTTGTTCTGCTGGCTCTCGACATCGACTGCGGTCCGCAACCGCCGTCCGTGGCGGCCGTCGAGGCCGTCGAGCCGTTCCTCCCGGCCCGGATCGGTGCCGCTCCACCGTCGGACCACAGTGTCCGCCCGGCCAGTCTGCTCGCGTACCGGCATGTCACGGACCCCACGTCACCGCCGGTGGCGTTCGGCGTCCCGACTGCGGCGTTGCGGGCGGATCAGCTCGCCGCGCGCCCCTACGTCGGGCATCCCGCGACGTGCCTGTCGCTGTGGGAGATCCCCGGCAACGGGCTCGTCCTGGCACTGGAGAGGCTCTCCGACAACAGCTCGCGTCTCGTCGACTCGCGGATCGACCCGCTGGACGAGGGCGCCGAGTTCCGGACGGCGATCGACGGGTTCCTCGCGCCCTTCGGGCTGAGCATGGAATCCGGTCCGAACGAGCTGTTCCCGGGTCTGAACAGGTTGATGCCGGTGCCCGAGACATACCGGCCGCTGCGCGAGCTGGTGGTGTATCGGCACCGCGGCGGCACCGGTGCGGTGATCGAGGCCCTCGCGATCGAGGTGCTTTCCAGTGGCGGCGACCGGGTTCGCGAACTCGTCGACGGCTCCGGATCGCTCTCGCGCGCGGCACGGCCGCGAGGCCGGGCCTGGGCGTGGGACCGGATCACACTCGGCGATCGGCCGGTACAGCCGGGTGCGGCGATCGCCGTCCGAGAGGACGCCGCTGCCGTGCTGTTCGACCTCGAAGCCACCGTCGCGGGTCACGACTACCTCGGCTGTGGAACCCGGGAGATGATCTACGCACTGTTGCCGTGGGTCGCGCTCCGGGCCGGATCTTCGACGGATTTCTGGCGGGTGCTGAGCCACCTGCGCAGTCGCGAGGATCTGGCCGGTGACCGGCTCGTCGCTGCGCTCGACGACGTCGCGACGATGCAGGCCCGCAAGATGGAGCGTGCGCTGCTGCACAAGGAATCGCAGCACGACGCGCGGTGCCCCTCGTGGACGGGATCCACGCAGCTGCGGTCGCTGCTGGTGCGCCGCGTCTACGCCGACAACGCCGAGCTCGACGCGGAGCTCGCCGAGGCCGTTCGCGTGGTCGAGCATTCCCAGCTGCGCAGCACGGAGTTGCGCGGCGAGCGGCACAGCCGGTTGGCCCGGGGATGGTCGGTCGCGGCCGGTGCGCTCGCGATCGTCGTGTTGTTCGCGGCCCTCGCCACGGTGCCCGTCGTGGTGCAGCCGACCCTGTTTCCTCATTGGGTACCGGCGGTGATCACGGTGGCCGCGCTCACCGGCACCGCGATCACCGCGGCGGTCCTGTGGCGGCGACAGTGACGGCCGGTGCATGATCGATCCCATGGCATCGACGTTGAATCTGGTCGGAGATCCGGACGCCGACACTTTGCTGGCGGAGAATCCGCTTGCGTTGCTGATCGGCATGCTGCTCGATCAGCAGGTTCCGATGGAGACGGCGTTCGCCGGGCCGAAGAAGCTCGCCGACCGGCTCGGCGCTCTCGACGTGCATGCGATCGCCGAGGCCGATCCGGACGAGTTCATCGCGGTGTGCGCCCGGCCGCCTGCGGTGCACCGTTTTCCGAAATCGATGGGGCAGCGCATCCAGGCGCTGTGCGCCGCCATCGTCGACGACTACGACGGGGACGCCGCCGCACTGTGGATCTCGGGAGACCCGGACGGCAAGGAAGTGCTGAAGCGGTTGAAGGCGCTACCGGGCTACGGCGATCAGAAGGCACGGATCTTCCTCGCGTTGCTCGGGAAGCAGCGGGGTGTGCAGCCGGCCGGGTGGCGTGCGGCCGCGGGCGACTACGGGCTGGAGGGGTCGCGGCGGTCGATCGCGGACGTCGTCGACGAGCAGTCGCTGCGTGAGGTGCGCGAGTTCAAAAAGGCGACGAAGGCTGCGGCCAAGGCCGGCAAGTAGTTTCGTCCCTGCACTGTGGCGGCCGATGTGGTGGTGTCATGGAGCGGTTCGGATCGGTTGCCGTCCCGCGACGCGAGTTCATCTGCAGCAGCCGGGATTCAGCACTGCGCCCAGCGCAGCCAGCGCATCGTGGTGGACGCGATGGTAGACGTTCATGCCGCGACGCTCGGACGCGATCATGCCGGCGTTGCGCAGCTTGCCCAGGTGGTGGCTGACAGTCGACTCGGACAGGTCGACGGCGGCGGCGAGGTCGCACGTGCATGCCGCGTCGTCGCCGGTGAGCAGAATCGACATCAGCTTGAGGCGCACCGGGTCTGCGAGTGCTTTCAGGCGGAGTGCGAGGTGCAGTGCGTCGTCGTCGGAGATGGGGACGGAGGCCATCGGAGCGCAGCAGATGGGCGCGGAGACGTCGAGGACGGGCAGTGCCTTGGGCATGGTTCCGATCATCCCGACCCTCTTGACATATGTCAAAATCCTGAGGACAGTGAAGTCCATCTGATTCGATATAAGTCACAAAGGTGGTGCCAGTGATGTCCCGAGTCCAGCTCGCACTCAACGTCGACGACCTCGAAGCGTCGATCCGGTTCTACTCGACGCTGTTCGGTGTCGAACCCGCGAAGCGCAAGCCCGGGTATGCGAACTTCGCGATCGCCGACCCGCCGCTCAAGCTCGTATTGCTCGAGAATGCCGGTGCGGGCGGCACGATCAACCACCTCGGCGTCGAAGTGGAGTCGAGCGACACGGTGAAAGCAGAGATCGCCCGCCTCACCGCTGCCGAAATGATCACCGCCGAGGAGATCGGCACCACCTGCTGCTACGCGACGCAGGACAAGGTCTGGGCGACCGCCCCGGACGCCGAGAAATGGGAGATCTACACGGTGCTCGCCGACAGCGACACGTTCGGCACCTCGCCCGATCTGCTGGCGGACCAGCAGGACTCGGTGTGCTGCGGAGCGCCCGTCGACCAACCGGCAGCAGACGCCG
>NZ_JAUZMZ010000284.1:0-3673 GCF_036327435.1 Rhodococcus chondri
GGTGCCGAGCACGTCGTCGGCCTCGAATCCGGCGGCGCCGCCGGTGGCGATGCCGGCCGCGGCGAGCAGGTCGAGGATCGGCGGCACCTGCGGGGTCAGGGCGGGCGGGACCTCCTCGACGGTGCCGTCGGACCCGGCGGCGACCCGATGCGGGTTGGAGGTGGGCACCGCCGCGACCCGGTACGCCGGTCGCCAGTCCAGATCCAGGCACACCACCATCCGGGTGGGGCGGTGCCGGCGGAGCAGCGAGGCCACCCTGTCGACGAAACCGCGGATGGCGTTGACCGGCCGGCCGTCCGGCGAGGTGATCGATTCGGGCAGCGCGTGGAATGCGCGGAACCACAGGCTGGCGGCGTCGAGCAACATCAACGAATTCGGTGGCGTCTCGGGTGCGGTCACGGACCACATCCTGCCATCCCGGGCCGCCCACTACGCTGGGTCCATGAGCCCTGCCGCCTCCCGCTTCCCCGCCGCCCGCTACGGTGAACGCCTCACGCACGCCGCCGGTCTCGGCGCCGCCGCCGGACTCGACGCGTTGCTGATCACTCCCGGCCCCGACCTGCGGTACCTGCTGGGGTCGCGCGCCGAATCGTTCGAGCGGCTAACCTGCCTGGTGGTGCCCACCGACGGATCCGCCGCGACGGTGGTGGTGCCGCGGCTCGAGCTCGCGGCGCTGCGCGACTCGGCCGTCGCCGAACTGGGTGTGCCGGTGCACGACTGGGTGGACGGGCAGAACCCGTACGCGCTGGTGGCCGATCTGGTGCCGGGCAGCGGGCACATCGCGGTGGCCGAGGCGATGCCGGCGCTGCACCTGGTGCCGCTCGCCGCGAAGTTCGGGGCCGTGCCGGTGCTGGCCACCGAGGTGATCCGGCAACTGCGCATGATCAAGGACGCCGACGAGATCGAGGCGTTGCGCCGCGCGGGCGCCGCCATCGACCGGGTGCACGCCCGGATGGGGGAGTGGCTGCGCCCGGGCCGCACCGAAGCGCAGGTGGCCGCGGACATCACCGCCGCGATCCTCGCCGAGGGGCACACCGAGGCGGCGTTCGTGATCGTGGGGTCCGGTCCGCACGGCGCCGACCCGCACCACGAGGTGTCCGACCGGGTGATCGCCCGCGGCGACATCGTGGTGATCGACATCGGCGGCCCGGTCGAACCCGGCTACAACTCCGATTCGACCCGCACCTACAGCATCGGCGACCCCGACCCGGCGGTCGCCGCGCGGATCGCGGTGCTCGAGGCCGCGCAGCAGGCCGCGGTGGCGGCGGTGGCCCCGGGGGTGCGCGCCGAGGACGTCGATGCCGCGGCCCGCGACCTGCTGGCCGCGGAGGGGCTCGCCGAGGCGTTCGTGCACCGGACCGGGCACGGCATCGGATTGTCGGTGCACGAGGAGCCGTACATCGTGGGCGGCAACACCGAACCGTTGCGGCCGGGCATGGCGTTCAGCATCGAACCGGGCATCTACTTCCGCGGCGAGTGGGGTGCCCGCATCGAGGACATCGTGGTGGTCACCGCCGACGGCTGCGAATCGGTCAATCGGCGCCCGCACGAGCTGACCGTGCTGCCCGGCTGACCGGCGCGTAGCGCAGCAACGCGTTGTCCGAGGGGGGGTCGGCCCGGCGCGTGGCGCTCGGAGACGACGACCTTGTCGCTGCGGGCCAGGGCTGGGCAAGTTCACGTGCCGTGACCTCTCGGCCGGGCCCATCGTAGTGGCCGTCGAGGGACACGTTGCTGCTGATGCCGACGCGACGCAGGGGCGGTTCCCGTCCTCCGCTTGCAGACCGGTCACGGACGACGCGTGGTAACGACGCCGCGCGAGCGATCGCGTCAGACCGTGAATACGCTCCGCAATGCGTCCGGCACGTCGCGGTAGGAGCGGATCGTCCGGCACTTCCCGCGACCGAGGTGTGCGAGGTCGCGCCCCAGGTCGGGATCCTTCTCTCCGCTGACGTCGAGCAACACGTCCAATCGCGGCAGCGTGGTCGCAATCGTCCGCGGGTCGGGACCGGCGTTGTGAACACAGTCGCTGAGCAGGAGCACCCTTCCCTCACGGAACGGAGTGTTGCCCAGTTCTTTTCGGCAAACCTGCAGGGCAAAGGCCACATTGGTCAGTCCTCGTGCGGGCACCCGGAGCAGCAGGTCGAGCATTGCGTTCGGGTCGAGGCGTCGCCCCAGTGGGGAGAGCACTGCCGCGTCCGACCAGAACGCGATCACCGCGAGCCGATCACGCTGCAGTGCACCCGTCAGCGCGCCGACAGCAGCGGCGGCAGTGCGGATCCGCTCGCCTTTCATCGACCCGGAGACATCGATGGCAAGCACCACCGACCGTCGTGCGCGCACGCGTTCGCGCACGACGATGTCGTCGTCTTCGGGGAACGGCTTTCCCGCGATAGCCCGCACCGTCGCGTCGAGGTCCATCTCGGAGGAACCTCCCCACCAGCGAACGCTCGTCAGGTCCCCGACGCCGCGCCGAGCACGCCTGTCGCGCGGGGGCGGCGCGAGCGCAAGACGGCGCGCGATGTCGTGGGAGCGGCGTCGCGTGAGCAGGTCTGCGGCGGACTCGTCGAACTCCTCGAGGGCGATCACCTCCCCGGTTTCCCCGGTGTCACCACTGGTGGGGGAGTCGGGGAGTTCGGCCGGTCCGGCCCGTCCACGAGTCCGTTCTGCGTCGACCAGCACCAGGGCGCGCCCGGAGCCACTGGAAGGCCGGTACACCGTCGGTTCTTCGTCGAGTTGTTTCGGCCGCCGTCGCAGCGGTTTCATACGCCGCACTCCCGGGGATTGCCGGCGGGTCAGCGGGGAATCCGCCTCGACGGCTCTTCAACCGGGTTTGGCCGCAGATGGATTGAGCAGGAAGTGGTCTTCCCATACCTCATGGAGCACTGCCTCCGGCGTCGCTGCCAGTGTCTCGTCGACGTGGATGCGTCCCGATAGCGCGACGAGCAGGGCATCGAGCACCACACCGGTGTAGTCCGCGGGTAGGTCGCGCGGTGGAGTGAGTGCCGGCGCTTCGGGCAGCGCTACGTCACGCAACGTGGCCAGTTGCGTCGCGATCACGGTCAGGTCGATGGCGCCTCGGACGCTGCTGCCCTGACGGACGTCGTCACGTTCCCGGGTCGCCCGGGTGAGGGCGACGGCGTCCGCTACTAGACGGGCAGACTCGATTCCGGTGCGTTGCACGACGATTCCGCGTTCCGCCTCGGCGTCCTGGTAGCCGATGGCGATGCGGCACAGCCGGTCGTGCACCGAGTCGGGAAGCCGGATGGTGCCGACATTGTCGAACGGGTTCATCGATGCGACGATCCTGAACGTGGGCAGCGCCTCGACCACCCCGACACGCGGCACCGCGATCCGCCGCTCGGCCATTGCCGTGAGCAGGGTATTGAGTGTGTCCTCGGGCGCACGGTTGAGTTCCTCGATGTAGAGGAAACCGCCGGTGCGCATCGCTTCGACGAGGGGACCGGCGACGAAGTTCCCGGCCGAGTAGTCTTCCCGAAGCACTCGCGACGGATTGTGGTGGCCGACCAGCTGTGTCGGCGTCAGGTCGGCGTTCCCCTCGACGAACACGAAGGGGATGCCCCATTCGGAGGTGATGGACCGGAGCATCGTCGATTTGGACGTCCCCGGCGGACCTTCCAGCAGCACGTCGCGTCCCGCGGCGACGGTGGCGAGC
>NZ_JAUZMZ010000285.1:0-3628 GCF_036327435.1 Rhodococcus chondri
AGCTGGGCGCACATCGCGCCGAGTTCGAACTCGGCCGACGATGCCGCGCCGGCGGGCCTGATGCCAGGCGAATCGAGCTGAACAGTCATGCAGATTCCTCCGGTCTCGTCTGAATCGTCACAGATTGTGTCGTGTTCACCGCGGGAGGTGTTACTCATCCGTACACAAAACTTCTGTTCCGTATTCCGCACGATGAGAAGTCCCCCTCGAAAACATTTGATGAGCTGGAAGTATCCGACAACTGACCGCTCGGTATGGTAATCGTCACACTCCGTCGTGCCAATGGGGGGTGCCGGGGTGTCGCGACCCCCCGTGCGCAGTGCGCGTTTTCCTGCCGATCAGGCCGGGGTCGCTGGGGTAGCGTCGAGCCCGACCGGCATCTGCCGGGGGCGTCGGGGCCTCCGGACGTTCCGGAAGGGGATACCAGTGCGACGAACATCCGTCCGGAGGAAGAGCCCTGCATCCCACCGGGAAGTAGAAGGGCTCGAAAGGCCGTCCGAGTGGCCGCGACCGCGATGGAATCTGCGGGCTGCCGCCGCGATCGGATTCGCGGCGGTGGTCTTCGTGACAGCCTTCCTGGAAAGTCTGGCCGTCGCGCGAGGCGGTGACGGCGGCGAAGCCCGGTTCTTCCTGATCCTGGCGGGCCTGATGCTGCTCACCGCGCTCTTCGGGGCGACCTACTGGTGGCCGCACCGGGGGAAGCCCGGCGTCCGCCACGTCGAGCGCGGAGGGCGCGGCTTCACGGAGGTGCGGTCCCGGATCTCGGTATTCGGTCTGCTGGTGACGATGGTGGGGTGCGCCGCCGCCCTCGCGATCGGGGCAGCGGTCGAGGTGTTCCTGTTCAATGCCGGCGTTCCCGCCGTGAGTCTGGTTCTGGCGCTGCTGGGTCTCCCGTGCGTGCTGTTCGTTTCGGAGGTGCTGTTCGGGCGTATCCGCCCGGGTGGACTGTTGCTCGGGCCGGACGGGATCCGGGTGCGCGGCTGGACGCTCGAGGCGTATCTCCCGTGGGTCTCGGTCGCCGGTGTGAGGGCCGTGCACCACGGGTTTCCGGAGATCTGGGTGGAGGGCACACCCGAGGCCGCGTGGGCGAGGCGGCGGACCAGCCGGCTCTTTCGCCTGGACCGGATGCCGGATGCGCCCCGGCTCGAGGTGGACTCGCGTCGCTACGCCATCGATCCGGTGCTGCTGCACCGCCTGCTGGAGTTCTACGCGCTGTATCCGGAAACCCGTGCGGAGCTGGGGACACCCCGGGCGGTGGAGCGCGTGCGGGGACCGGACCTGGCCGATCCCCGCTGACACGAGAGTGCAATTGTTCCGATTTGAGAATCGATACTTTTCAGAACTCGTACGCGCGGGTAAGTTGATGGTAAGACTATCGGCACTCAGTGCCTCAACGCCAGGGCAGATTGGAACAGACATGACCACTCCCGAACCGATCGTCATCGTCGACGGCGCACGAACCCCCGTCGGCAGCTTCGGCGGCGCCTTCAAGGACGTACCCGCTCACGAGCTCGGCGCCACCGCCGTCCGCGCTGCCCTGCAGCGCTCCGGTGTCGCGGCCGAGGACATCGACGCAGTGGTCATGGGCTGCATCGGCCAGGTCGGGCCCGACGCATACAACGCCCGCCGGGTCACCCTCGCGGCCGGCCTCCCGGTGTCGACGCCCGCACTCACCGTCAACCGGCTCTGCGGGTCCGGGCTGCAGGCCGTGTGGTCGGCAGCGCAGGAGATCCGCTGGGGCGGCATCGACATCGCGGTTGCCGGCGGCGACGAGAACATGTCGCGGATGCCGTTCTACGACTTCGGGGCCCGCAACGGCTACAAGCTGGGCAACCGTGAACTGGTCGACGGCACCACCGGCATCCTCACCGATCCGTTCAGCGGTGCGCACATGGGCGTCACCGCCGAAAACGTCGCCCGCGAATACGGCGTCGGCCGCGAACAGCAGGACGAGTTCGCGCTCGAATCCCAGCGGCGTGCGGCCACCGAGACCGCCCGCGCGGTCTTCGCCGAGGAGATCACGCCCGTCGAGATC
This sequence comes from Rhodococcus chondri, assembly GCF_036327435.1. NCBI lineage: Bacteria > Bacillati > Actinomycetota > Actinomycetes > Mycobacteriales > Nocardiaceae > Rhodococcus > Rhodococcus chondri. Next base: position 2,036 of record NZ_JAUZMZ010000285.1, read on the forward strand.
GGGGGACGTCGCCCGGTGACGGTGAGCGTCGACGAGCACCCCAAGCCCGATACCACCCTCGAAGCTCTCGGCAAGCTGCGCGCGGCGTTCGTGAAGGACGGAACGGTCACCGCCGGCAACGCCTCCGGCATCAACGACGGTGCCGCGGCGCTCGTGCTCGCCCGCGAATCGGTCGCCCGCGAACGCGGACTGGCCGGCAACGTCGTGCTCGAAGCGGTCGCGACCTCGGCGATGGAACCCGAACTCATGGGTTACGCGCCGACGCTCGCGCTCGCGAAGCTCTTCGAGCAGACCGGAAAGACGCCGTCCGACATCGACGTGGTGGAGCTCAACGAGGCATTCGCGTCCCAGGCCGTCGCCGTGATCCGCGACGCCAAGCTCGACCCCGAGAAGACCAACCCGTACGGCGGCGCGATCGCTCTCGGTCACCCGGTGGGAGCGACCGGGGCGATCCTGACGCTGCGCGTCGCGCGGGATCTCGTCCGTCGGGACCTCGAGTTCGGTGTGGTGACGCTGTGCATCGGTGGCGGTCAGGCGCTGGCCGCGCTGCTGCGTCGCGTGAGCTGACGCTTTCCGCGCCTACTCGGCTCTCCTCCCCGAGCCCGGATTCCCGCCCGTGTGCGAGGGGGAATCCGGGCTCGGAGGACGTTTGGGGAAGACCGGTCAGCGTGCGGGGCGCACGTGGCGGCTGCGGCCGTCCCAGTGCACCCGGGTGGTGACCGCCGAACTGTCGTCGAGACGCCGCACCTCGTAGATGTCGAGTGCCGGCACCTGCGGCACACATCCCCACAACGCGTGCCCGGTCATGACGAAGTCGATGTCCTGCCGCACCAGCAGGCCCATCAGTTCCCCGATGGTCGGCTCGTCGATCTTGGCGAACGCGTCGTCGAGCAGGACGAGCCGCAACGCCAGGGCCGTGTCGGGCAGGCCCGACAGGTATCCGTCGGCGGCCGCGAACAGCGCCACATACGACACGAACCGGGTCTCCCCTTGAGATATCTTGGCCCGCTTCGAGATCCGTCGCTCCTGATCGGGTTCCGGACCGACGATCGTCACTTCCACCGTGTGCCACTCCCGATAGTCCAGAGCCTGCGACAGGTGCGTTGCATAACCCGCCGACGGATCCTCGGCATGCGAGGACTCGACGCGGCGGCGCAGCAGTTCGATCAGATCCCCGCTCTCGCCGGGCGAGCGTGCGCTGTCGACCAGGAGGCGGGTGACCTGCGCGGCGTCGGCGTCCTCCCGTACCGGACGCCACCCGATCCGCACACCGATGCCGTGACTGGTGCGGCTGTCCGCCAGACTGTGGTTCATCGCCGCGATCAACGCCTCGGCCTGCTCGATGCGTCGACGTAACTCGTCGGCCACCCCACCCAGCACGAACCCGGTGAAGACATCGCGCTCACGCTGCGTCAGCGCCGCCCGGCCCGCCTCCGCGCGCTCGGCCAGAGCCGCCAGCACCGCCGTCGGTGCGGTGTTCTCACCGGCCCCGGAGATCCGTACGACGTGCGCTCCCTCCTCGACGGTGTGCTCGACGTCGAGCCGATCCGAGATCTCCCGGTCGAAGCGCTGCAGCGCCGCGAGGATCCGGTT
>NZ_JAUZMZ010000286.1:0-3585 GCF_036327435.1 Rhodococcus chondri
GAACATGCGAATCTCTCCTTCTGCACGTGCAGCCATCCTGCTCCGGCCACACTTTTTCTGGAATAATTCCAATTTTTGGAACTATTCCAGAAAAAGCGCGAGTTGGCAACCATCGACACGGAGGCGCGGGCCACTACCAGCCCGCGCCGGCCACCTGCTTCGTCGCCGCGTTGAGCCGGTTCCACACGTTGATCACCGAAATCTGCAGCACCAGCGCCGCAAGCTGTTCCTCCGTGTAGAACGAGGCAGCCTCGTCCCAGATCTCCTCGGGCACAGGGTCACTGCGATCGGCGAGCCGGGTGACCGCTTCCGTCAGGGCAAGCGCCGCGCGCTCTTCGTCCGTGAAGTACGGCGACTCCCGCCAGGCTGCGACCGCAAACAATCGCTCATCGGTCTCGCCGTCCTTCTTCGCGAGCTTCGGATGCATGTCGACGCACACACTGCACCCGTTGATCTGGCTGGCCCGCAGATGCATCAGATGAACGGTGCGCACCGGGATGTCGACCGCGTCGGTCGATTGCCCCAATGCCTGCAGCGCCTGCATCGCCGCGGGGATAACCATGACGGGATTCTTCATACGTGATTCCATTGTCGAACTCCTTGTCACAGAAGGTGTTGCTGAACCGTCTACCCCTATGACGGACGACGACGGAGGAATGTGACCGATGGCCGACGACAAATACACGGCAGACGGTGAACTGCTGGCGCGACAGTTCGAACTCCACCGCTCCCACCTGCGGTCGGTGGCATATCGGATGCTCGGGTCGTCGAGTGACGCCGACGATGCCCTCCAGGAGACATGGCTGCGCCTGAGCCGATCGGACACCGACGACGTCGTCAATCTTGCGGGCTGGCTCACCACCGTCGTCAGCCGCGTGTGCCTGGACATGCTGCGCTCACGCGGCAGCCGGCGCGAGATCGCGCTCGACGAGCACGAGCACCCCGACCTTCACGACGACGATCGCGGTACCGCACCCGAGTCCCAGGCCGTGCTGGCCGATTCCGTCGGCGTCGCGATGCTCGTCGTCCTCGACACGCTCGATCCGGCAGAACGCCTGGCGTTCGTGTTGCACGACATGTTCGCCGTCCCGTTCGACGAGATAGCACCGATCGTCGACCGCACTCCTGCCGCCGCACGCCAGCTCGCCAGTCGCGCGCGCCGTCGTGTGCGGGGCGCTTCCGCCACCGAGCCGGCCGATCAGCAACGGCGCAACCAGGTGGTGGACGCATTTCTCGCGGCATCCCGGGAAGGGCGGTTCGGCGACCTGCTCGCCCTGCTCGATCCCGCAGTGGTCCTGCGCGCCGACGATGTGGCGGTCGCCACGGCGAAGGCCGCCGTCGGGAGCGGCGCGCCTGCCCTCGAATCCGAGCTGCGCGGGCCCCGGGCGGTCGCCGGTGCGTTCTCCGGGAAGGCCAGGCACGCCCGTCCGGTCCTCATCGACGGGATGCCGGGTGCTGCGTGGGCGCCCGGCGGGACACCGCGGTCGGTGTTCGTCTTCACCGTCGAGGACGGGATGGTCACCGAGATCGAGGTGATCGTGGACCCCGCGACGCTGGAGGGACTCGACGTGGTGTTCGTCGACTGACGGGCGGCGACATCGACCCGGCGAAGTAGAACAATGGCTGCAGGGTACGGGGTTTCGGCCGACCTTCCGTACCCTGCAGGGCCGTGGGGAGGTCAGTCGATCGCGATTGCGGCCTTCTCCAGTTCCGCCACGCTGTAGGCGGCGTATGTCTCGTACGGGCCGCGGCCGGTGAAGTACGACGACAGCTGCTGATCGAGTTCTTCGACGGTGAACGCGGAACCTGCTGCGTCGAAACGGTTCTCGACCTTCGGCGACGCCATCAGCGCAACCATCTTGCCGTAGACCACGAACACCTGGCCGGTGATCTCGTGCGAGGCCGGGGACGCGAGGTAGGACACGAGGGTGCCGACGCGCTCGGGAGCGAGCGGGTCGAGCCCGGTCGAGGCATCGGCCTCGCCGAACGCCTCGGCGGTCATCGCCGTCCGGGCACGGGGGCAGATCGCATTGGCGGTGACACCGTAGCGGGCCAGGCCCTGCGCGGTGGACAGGGTCAGCGCGGTGATGCCGGCCTTGGCAGCCGAGTAGTTCGGCTGTCCGGCGGCGCCGAACAGGAACGCCTCCGACGAGGTGTTGACGACGCGGCCGTAGACGGGTCCGCCGGCGGCCTTGCTGGCACTGCGCCAGTGCACGGCCGCTGCGTGCGACGTCGCGGCATGGCCCTTGAGGTGGACGCGGATCACGTCGTCCCAGTCCGACTCGGACAGGTTGAAGATCATCTTGTCGCGCAGGATGCCAGCGTTGTTGACCAGGATGTCGAAGGAACCGAACTTCTTGACGGCCTCGTCGACGAGTCGCCCACCGAGGGACCAATCGGAGACGTCGCCGGTGACGGCGATCGCCTGGCCGCCGGCAGCGATGATCTCCTCGGCGACCTCGTGGGCCGCCTGACCCATGTCGTTGACGACCACAGCGGCGCCGGCCTCGGCGAGCGCGAGGGCCTCGGCGCGGCCGAGACCGGCACCCGCGCCAGTCACGACTGCGGTACGGCCGGCCAAGCTGACTGATTCACCCATCGAATGTCTCCCGTGTTCGGTTGCCGTGATTCGCGTATGCCCGGCAAGACTAGTATTGATTCTAGTTTGTGGCCGGACCCACCGGCTTGACGTGGCGATCCCACTGTCCGGGAGTGGTCGGTATCACTGCCCATTCGGATGAGACGTTGTCGATACTCCGTCACCCCTGTGTCAAAAGGAATCTGGATGTCGCTCAATCTTGCGGACCTGTCGAAGCCGCCGCGGACGCCGTCCCCGGCCGCACCGCAATCGTGTGCGGCGATGTGCGTCGCACCTACGGTGAACTCGACGCCGCGGCCAACCGGCTCGCCCATCACCTGACGGGCGCGGGAGTCGGCGCCGGCGACCATATCGGCCTGTATATGCGCAACAGCACCGAGTTCGTCGAATCACTGCTTGCCTGGCTGAAGATCCGCGCCGTTCCGGTGAACATCAATTACCGCTACGTCGATGCCGAACTGGCCTACCTGTTCGGCAACGCGGAACTCGCCGCGGTCATCGCAGACGGCGAATTCGCCGCCACCACTGCGGCCGTCCTGCCCCGGACTCCGACAGTGCGGCACGTCATCACCGTCGGGCCGGCCGCCGACGTGGATTGGGGAACCGTCACCGCCGTGGACTTCCACACGGCGGTCGCCGCGGAGTCCGCCGACCGCGACTTCCCGGAGCGCAGCAACGACGATCTGTTCATCATCTACACCGGTGGCACCACGGGGATGCCGAAGGGCGTGATGTGGCGCCAGGAGGACTTTTTCTACGCGGCATTGACGGGCGGCAATCCGTTCGGCGAGCCGTACAGCGACGCCGCGGAAGTTGCGGCTGCCGTTCCGCACATTCCGGAGATGACGTGGATGATGACCGCGCCGCTGATCCACGGTGCGGCTCTCTACAGCCTGTTCACCGCATTCTGCGTCGGCATTCTGCGTCGGCGCCACCCACGTCCTGGTGCCGCGTTTCGACGCGATCGAGGCGCTCGCCCTGATCGA
>NZ_JAUZMZ010000287.1:0-3579 GCF_036327435.1 Rhodococcus chondri
GGGTGCCGGTGACGGCGGCGTCGGATCGGGCGCTGTGGGTCACGATGCAGCCTCGGTCGAGTCGATTCCTGCCGTTACTTCTTCACCGGTTCATGGTTGTAGCCGGTGAGCAGCATGTGCCCTGCGTCGACGGGGATGGTCACCCCGGTGACGCTCGCCGCGAGCTCGGAATTCAAGTACAGGGCGGTGTTCGCGATGACTTCCGGGGGCATGAAGGTGTGTCCCTTGAGTGCGTGGAAGTGATAGCCACCCTCGAACAGCTCCTCCTGGGTGCCGCCCTCGTGACCGGCAAACATGTCCCGGGCACCCTGGTGATCGGTCATCGGGGTGCGGATCGCCCCCGGATTGATGGAATTGCACCGCACTCCGTGCGGGGCGAGTTCGAGGGCGATGTTCTTCATCAAGCCGATGACACCGTGCTTGGAAGCCACATAGTGGGCGTAGTTGACGCCCGGCTCGAGGCCGTTGACGGACGAGGTGATGACGATCGACCCGCTCTGCCGCTCGATCATATGCGGCGCTACCGCTTTCGCGGACTTCCACACGCCGGTGAGGTTGACGTCCATCATATCGTTCCAGGATTCTTCGCTCAGTTCCCAGAAGGGACCCATCGTCCAGATACCGGCGTTGGCGATGAGGATGTCGATCTGGCCGAACTCGGCGATTCCCTGCGCCACAGCGGCATCGAGCTGCTCTTGCGACCGCACGTCGGCGGTGATCGCCAAGGCACGGCGGTCGAGTTGCTCGACCTGCTTGACGGTCTCCGCAAGATCGTCCTGGCGGGCCATCGCGTACGGCACGCTGGCGATCTGGTCCGCGATGTCCACGAGGATCACGTCGGCGCCTTCCCGGGCCGAGACAAGGGCGTGCGCGCGGCCTTGTCCGCGGGCGCCGCCGGTGATGAGCGCGACCTTACCGTCGAGAAGTCCCATGATTACTCCCTTTTGCGTCGGTGGCTGAAAAGGTTTGTGCACGAACCGATCAGAGCCTGCCGCCGGCGTCGACGACGTGCTGGGTGCCGGTGACGTAGCGCCCGTCGTCGGAGACGAGGTAGACAATGGCGTTGGAGATGTCGATCGACTCGATCGCGGGGATCGGAAGCGCATTGAGAGTCCGGGCGGCTTCCTCGAAGTCGGCCCGGGTGGGGTTCTCGAGGTCGGGACGGAAGAGGCGATAAGTGGCGTCGTTGAGGATCATGTCGGTCGCGACGGTGGTGGGGTGCACGGTGTTGACGCGGATGCTTTGCGGGGCGAGTTCCTTCGCGAGGACCCGCATGAAGCCGACGAGGCCGGCCTTCGCCGCGCTGTAGTGCGCGATGTTCTCGTTCGCCCACATGGCCGCAAGCGAACTCGTCAGCACGACCGAGCCACCACGCCCGCCGGCCACGACGTGCGGGACGGCGGCCTTCACGGTCCTCCACTGACCTGTGAGATTGATGTCGATCATCGTCGTCCACATCTCGTCGGACATCTCGAGGGTGGGTGACATGCTGGAGATACCCGCGTTGGCGAGCACGATATCGAGCCTGCCCAACTCTGCGACGCCGTCGTCCGCTGCTGTCGCGAGAGCCTCGAAGTCACGAATATCGACTTCGGAAGCAATGATCCGCCGATCGAGTGCCTCTACTTGCCGTACCGTTTCGGCGAGGTCGGCGGGTGTCGCGGTCGCGTACGGGACGGTGTCCACCGGTCGGCACCCATCGACGGCGATGATGTCCGCACCTTCCTCCGCGAGTCGGAGCGCATGACTTCTGCCTTGTCCGCGTGCGGCCCCGGTGATGAAGGCGACTTTGCCGTCCAACTTGCCCATCGTGCACCCCTCGATTCCCGTACAACGAACCCCCGCTTGTGATCTACCTCTCACCGTATGGCAGGGAATGTCGAAAGCGTGGGGATTCGAGCCGCAAGAGGACTTTCGTCCGCTGGGCGCAAAGACTTTTTCCGGAAAAGAGATTCGAGCGGGTCGGTGTCGACGAGATAGCCTCTGCCGCAGGAATCAGCCGACGGACCTTCTTCCGCTACTTCCCCTCCAAGGCGGATGTGTTGTGGGTCGAATCATCGGCGGAGCCGGAAAGGCTGCATCAAGCACTGCAGACCGGCACCGTCGGCGACGAGGACTACAAGGTGCTCCTGATCCGGGCGGTGCTCGCCGCGTTGCGGTTTCCGCCCGAACGGCGCGAGTGGGCGTTGCACCGCGCACAACTCGTCTTCGATGTCCCGGCGGTGCAGGCGCACACCGCAGTCCGGCAGGAGGCCTGGCGCGCAGCAATCACTGAGTTCGTCGCCCGCCGGACGGGGTACCCGGACGACACACTCTTTCCGGTCGCGGTCGGCCACGCATCTACCGCAGCGGTGCAGGCCGCCCTTCGATACTGGATCGCGCACCCTGGCGAGGAACCGGCCGACGTGCTCGGTCGGATGCTGGAGCTGGCGCTACCCACAGTCCCACCCTCCGAAGACACCGGGACCCGGTAGTCGACACGCGCAGTGAAAACGCGGTCGGGACCGTCCCCGCACGATCGAGCCGCGGGCTGCGCCCGACCCCCTTGACGTGTGCGTTCGACTGCACCGCCCTGCTTTTCGATTGTGGTGGCCTCGGTCGCAAACCGCGGCCTCCGGCGAACGTTCCCTTCGCGCCTTTCACATGGTCTTCTTGACGACGCTCGATTTGAGCTGCATCGGACCGATGCCGTCGATCTTGCAGTCGATGTCGTGGTCGCCGACGCCGTCGACGAGGCGAATGTTGCGCACCTTGGTTCCCGCCTTGATGCCGGTGGGGCTGCCCTTGACCTTGAGGCTCTTGATCACGGTGACGGTGTCACCGTCGGCGAGAACGTTGCCGACCGCGTCCTTGATGGTCCCGAGTTCACTACCGTCCGTGGCCGCGGCGCCGGGGGCCCATTCGTGGGCACATTCCGGGCAGACCAGAAGGGCCCCCATCTCGTAGGTGTACTCGCAGGCGCATTCGGGGCACGGCGGCATCGTCTCGTTCACCTCGTCAGAATACGTGCGGTGCTCGGGTGTTCCTGCCTCGTCCGGCACCGCGACACCGGGCACCGCGACACCGGGCGGACGTGTCGACCACACCGACCGGTTTCCTGCCCGGCAGACTGGGCGCATGAGCAACTCCACTCCGTCCCCCGCCGGGTCCGTCGTCGTGTTCGGGGGCCGCAGCGAGATCGGCGTCGAGATCGCGGTGCGCCTGGCGCCGGGTCGCACCGTGGTGCTCGCCGCGCGCCGCGCCGGCGACCTCGACGAGCCGGTGGCGCGGGTGCGGGCGGCGGGCGCCGTCGCGGTGCATCCGGTCGAGTTCGACGCCGACGCACTCGACACGCACACCGCGGTGCTCGACGAGATCACCGCCGCGTACGGGCCGATCGACATCGCGGTGCTCGCGTTCGGAGTCCTCGGTGAGCAGGGGCGCGCGGAAACCGATGCGGCGCACGCGATTGCGATCGTGCATACCGATTACCTCGCCCAGGTCGCGTTGCTCACGCACCTGGCGCAGCGGCTGCGCGCGCAGGGCCGTGGCCGCCTGGTGGTGTTCTCCTCGGTCGCGGTCTGGCGGGTGCGCCGCGCC
>NZ_JAUZMZ010000288.1:0-3482 GCF_036327435.1 Rhodococcus chondri
CCGCGGCGCAGTGCAACCCCTCTCGCCCGCAGCGCGTCACGTGGGCCTTCGGGTGCAGCGACCAGCACGAACGGTCCGGCCGGCTCGCCGGCCACCGTCAACCCGGCCTCGTGCAGCGCATCGACGAGACCGGCCCGATCGGCCGCGATCTCGTGTGCGCTCCTTTCCGCCTCCGCTGTGGCGCGCGGCGAGGCACACGCGACCATCGCCGCCGTCGCAGGCGTCGACACCGACCACGGCGGTTGCTGTGCGGCGAGATCGGCAAGCACTGCGGGATCTCCGACGACATACCCCGCGCGCACCCCGGGGATCGCCCACGTCTTCGTCAGTGAGCGAACCACGAGCAGTCCCGAAAGACTCTCTGCGGCAAGGGATTGCTTCTCGCCGGGCACGGCATCCATGAATGCCTCGTCCACTACCACCACCCGGCCCGGCCGCAGCAGCGACCGCAGCGACGCGGCGGGATGCAGCACCGACGTCGGGTTCGTCGGATTGCCGATCACCACGAGATCCGCACCGTCGGGCACGGCATCGCTCGCGAGGACGAAGCCGTCCTCCGCACGGAGGATCACCCGTCGCACGTCGTGCCCGGCCGCGACGAGCGCCGCCTCGGGTTCGGTGAACTGCGGGTGCACGACGACCGGTGCCCGCCAGCGGCGCGCACGCGCGAGGAGGGTGAAGGCTTCAGCGCCGCGCGCGGTGGGCAGCACCTCGTCGAGGGGGCGGCCGTGCCGGTCGGCGAGCGCGGACCGAGCGGCGCTCGGGTCCGGATAGCGGTCCAGCTCGTCGAGGGACGCGCGCAGTGCGGTGTTCAGCCACGCGGGGCGGGGGCGGCGCGAGACGTTGACGGCAAGGTCGACCAGACCCGGGGTAGCTTCGCGGTCACCGTGGTGGTGCAGGTCGGGGGCCTGGATACGTGGCCGCCGGGGCGGGGCCGGCACCGGCGTCGCGGTGCGGACCGCGTCGGCGAACCGCCGCGCGAGGTGCGGATGACCTGCCCAGTGCGTGTGCAGGTACGACGCGTGCAGGGTTGCGGTCGAGAATCCGTCGGGCCGGCCGTTGAGCAGCCATGCGGGCGCAGAGCCGGGTTCGACGACGGTGCGATGGAACTCGTGTCCGGTGACGCGGGTCCCGGCGACGGCGAGCAGGCTGTCGGTCGTCGCGATCGCGGTGCGGTAGCCGAGGGTCAGTTGCGGTGTCATCCGGGCGGATGTGTCGAGCGCACCGACCATCTCGGCGCCGTCGACGTCGCGGCACAGATACAGCAATCCCGCGCATTCGGCGACCGTCGGTATACCCGCAGCGACCGCGGCCCGGAGATGATCGCGCAGTGGAGTATTGGCCGACAGATCCGTCGCGTGGACCTCGGGGAATCCGCCGCCGAGATAGATGCCGGCAGTGCCGTCGGGGAGCTTCTCATCGCGCAGCGGGTCGAACGTGACGGTGCGGCATCCGGCGGCGCGCAGCAACTCTTCGGTTTCGGTGTAGCGGAAGGTGAAGGCGCGTCCGCCCGCGACCGCGACGACCGGGCCGTCGGTCGGCGCCCCCGGCTGCCACGGAGACTCCTGAAGATCCGGTGCTGCGCGCGCGATTCGGACGATCTCCTCGAGATCCATGTGCTCGACGATGCGGGTCGCCAGCTGCTGGAGCTGCCCGGCGGCCTCGGCGCGTTCCTCCGCGGGGATCAGACCCAGGTGCCGCGAGGGTGCCGAGATTCCGTCGTCGCGGTGCAGCACACCCAGCACCGGGATGCCGGTGGGTTCGAGTGCGGCGATCACCTCGTCCGAATGTCGCTGCGACCCGGCCTTGTTCAGGATCACGCCGGCGATGCGCGTGCCGCGGTCGTACGACGCCATGCCGTGCACGATCGCGCCGACCGACCGCGACGCGTGCGAGACATCGACGACGAGCACCACCGGCGCGCTCAGCAACGACGCGACATGCGCGGTCGAGGCGTATCCGTCGGTGCCGAGCATCCCGTCGTACAAACCCATGACGCCCTCGACCACCGCGATGTCGGCACCCGCGGCGCCGTGGAGGAACAGCGGTGCCACCAGGTCCTCGCCGACGAGGTGCGGGTCGAGGTTGCGTCCGGGTCGCCCTGTCGCCAGCGCGTGATATCCGGGATCGATGTAGTCGGGACCGATCTTGTGGCCCGACACCACGTGTCCGGCGTGCCGCAACGCGGCCATCAGACCGGACGCGACGGTGGTTTTGCCGTGTCCCGAGGCCGGCGCGGCAATGACAATGCGGGGAAGCGTTACCACTCGATGCCTCTCTGCCCCTTCTGACCGGCGTCCATGGGGTGCTTGATCTTCGTCATCTCCGTCACCAGATCCGCGACCGCGACCAGTTTGGGATCGGCGCGGCGGCCGGTGATCATCACGTGCTGGTGGCCCGGTCGCGAGATCAGGGTATCGACCACTTCGTCGACGTCGATCCAGCCCCAGTTGATCGGATAGGTGAATTCGTCCAGCACGTAGAGGCCGTGTGCTTCGGTGGCCAGGCGCCGCTGGATCTCGCGCCACCCGGCCAGTGCGTCGCCGGCGTGGTCCTCGTCGCTGCCTTCCTTGCGCGACCACGACCAGCCCGACCCCATCTTGTGCCACTCGATCGGTCCGCCTGTGCCGCGGTCGGTGTGCAGGCCGGCGAGTGTCTCGAACGCGGTCTGCTCGCCGAGCCGCCACTTCGCGGACTTGACGAACTGGAACACCGCGACCGACCAGCCCTGATTCCAGCCGCGCAGGGCCAGCCCGAACGCGGCGGTGGACTTGCCTTTGCCGTCGCCGGTGTTGACCATCAGCAAGGGCCGGTTGCGGCGCTGACGGGTGGTGAGACCGTCGTCCGGCACCATCACCGGCTGTCCCTTCGGCATCAGGCGGCCTTTCCCCGGACGATTCCCGTAAGGGCATCGGCGTGCACCTCGCCGACCGGCACATGGTCGGCGCCGAGTCGCTCGGCGAGCCGGGCCGCGAGACCCATCCGGAACCGGCCGGTTTCCGAGTCGACCACCACCGCAGAGACGCCTTGGGCGGCAAGGAGATCGGCTGCCTCCAGCGAGCGGTTCACGGCGTCGGCGCCCGCCGTGGCCCGACCGTCGGTCACGACGACGAGCAGTGCCCGCCGGTCCGGGTCGCGCAGCCGGTGCCGCCGGATGGTTTCGGCGGCCTCGAGCAGACCCTCGGCGAGGGGAGTGCGTCCACCGGCCGGCAACTCGCGCAGCCGTGTCGCGGCAACGTCGACCGAGTTGGTCGGCGGCAGTGCGAGGCCGGCGGTGTTGCCACGGAAGGTGACGAGACCGACGGTGTCGCGGCGACGGTACGCATCGAGCAGCAGCGACAGGATGGCGGTCTTCACCTGGGTCATGCGTTGTTTCGCGGCCATCGACCCGGACGCGTCGACGCACAGCAACACCAGATTCGCCTCACGCCCCTCGATCACCTTGCGGCGCACCTCCCACCCCCCGTGCGCGGTTCCGGTAG
>NZ_JAUZMZ010000289.1:0-3440 GCF_036327435.1 Rhodococcus chondri
ACCACCTACGTGAGTGGCGCGACGGCGGCGCCACCGACCTCGACAACCTCGCGCTGGTGTGCGACGCCGACCACGCCCGCATCACCGGCACCGACGCGGGATGGACCACCACCGCCGACCCGCACGGTGGCCGGCCCCGGTGGACCGCGCCGCACCTGCTCGACCCGACCCGCACCCGGCGCCGCAACCACCGGCACCACCCGCACGAATTGATCGCGAAAGCTACAGCCAAGGCAACAGCGGCACGCGATTCCTACCGGCCGAGGCTCAACAGGAAACAACGACGGGCTTTGCTGCGTCGCCGACGCAGCAAAGACCGTGTTCGTCGCTGATGTTGCTAACCGCGCAGGGCGGCGAGCGCGTCGATCCGCTCGATGGCCTCGGCCATGATCCGATCGATCAGTTCCTGGCAGCTCGGCAGGTCGTCGACCATACCGACGGCCTGGCCGGAAGCGAGGACGCCCGCCTCCGTATTGCCGTCCACCAGACCGGCTTTGAGCAGCATCGGCGTGTTGGCCGCCATGATGATCTGCTGCCACGTCCGGTCGCTTGCCTTCTTCATCGCGAGACCGTCGCGTGCGATCGTCGACCACTTCATGCCGGTCATCGACTTGAACTTCGTCGCATTGCGAGCGGCCGCGATCAAACCCTTGGCGTAGCTGGACCGCTCCAGGCTGTCGACCAGGTCGGTGTTGAGCACGCGGTGCGGCATGCCGTCCACCTTGAGCGAGACCGTCGTGTCCTGCAGGCCTCGCGCCAGATACTGCTGCTTGACCGAATCGGGCACTGCGCTGTCGCTCGTCAGCAGGAATCGCGTACCCATCGCGATGCCGGCGGCGCCGTAGGAGAGCGCAGCGGCCAGTCCTCGTCCGTCGAAGAAGCCGCCCGCGGCGACCACCGGGATGTCCACGGCATCGAGAACACTGGGCAACAGGAGCGTCGTCGCGACGGGACCGGTGTGCCCACCGCCCTCACCGCCCTGCACGATCACGGCATCGGCACCCCACGACGCGACCTTGACGGCGTGCTTGGCGGCACCGATCGACGGGATCACGACGATGCCGTGATCCTTGAGCTTGGCGATCAGTTCCTTCTTCGGCGCGAGCGCGAACGAGGCCACCTTGACGTTCTCGCGGATCAGCAGGTCGATTCGCTGTCCCGCGTCCGAGGCGTCGGCACGCATGTTGACGCCGAACGGCTTGTCGGTCAGCGACTTGGTTTTCGCGACCGCGGCCTCGAGCTCGGGGTACGTCATCGTGGCCGATGCGAGGATGCCGAGTCCGCCGGCGTTGGAGGTCGCGGCGGTCAGGCGGGGCCCGGACACCCAGCCCATACCCGTCTTGACGATGGGGTGCTCGACTCCCACCAGCTCCGTGAAGGGTGTGCGCAGCGACGGCTTGCCGACTGTCACAGCGAGACCTCGCGGTCACGCAGGTTCTTGGGATCGAGAACCTCGCGGATGAGCCGCAGTTCTTCGGCGGTGGGTTCGCGGGTCACAGCGGCCTCGTCGAGTCCGGCCACCTCGAACGAGGTGTTCTCGGCGACTGTCGCCGCCTCGACACCGGGGTGCAGCGACAGCGCGCGGAACGTGTGGTCGGGACCGCCGAAGTCGAACACACCGAGGTTGGTGACGACACGAGGAATGCTCAGGAACCGGTATGCCGGGTTCTCGGGGTCGACCTTGTCGTACCCGACGCCCGACACCACGTCGACCTTGTCGGTGAAGACCCGGCTCGAGTGTCGGCCCACCCAGTAGCTCGTGGCGTGGTTGATGGTGTTGCCGGGGGCGCCGCGCACACCGAACATCTGCCGTGTGGGCTGCTGGAGCGGACCGAACGCCGACAGGTTCTGGTTGCCGTGACGATCGATCTGGTTGGCACCCATCACCACGTGCCGACGACCGGAGGCGACCACGTCGAACACCTTCCGGAACGGCATCCAGCCCTCGATCGGGGCCTTTGCGCCGAGCGCCGGGACGTCGGCGAGGATGAGAGCCTCACCGTCGGTGATCAGCAGGTCGGGCTCGGTGGTGAGCTTGGCCAGGCGCGCACCGATCTGGGGGAGGGTGGCCATCGGGCTGGCCATGATCTCACCGGCGCCGGCGAAGATCTCCGCGCACGCGATCGCGCAGTACTCGGCGCGAGTGACGGTTCCACTGTGCGTGGTATCGGTGGCGGTCATGCCTGCTCCTCTGCGAATTCCTTGACGGCGGCCTGGTAGTCGTCCTCGGATCCGGAGAGGAACCGATCGACGAAGGTCTGCCACGACTCGGGGTCCTTGGCCGATTCGGCGTAGTGCCGCTGGAACTTCTCGTCGCGGCCGTAGCTGTCGCCGGCGAGGGTGAAGTGGGCACCGTTCGGTGCTTCGACGACACCGTCGACCATCATGCGGTTGAGGATGAGCGACTGCAGCGGAACGGATTTGATGAGCTCGTCGGTATCGACGACGCGTTCCACCGACACGAACCGCTTCTCGGCGGCCATGCAGTAGAGGTCGTCGAAGTACGGGTCGACGCCGGTGTACGCGGCATTGCCGTGTGCGTCGCCCACGTTCAGATGCACCAGTGCCGCATCGAGATTCAGTGCGGGCATCGCGACGAGAGTTTCGGTGCGGCCGTCGGACGCCGGGTACGGCGAGGCGACGGTCTTCAGTTCGCCCTCCCAGAAGTTCAGGACGTCCGACCCGAGACCGGCGCGGATGGGCAGGAACGGCAGTCGTGCAGCGGCGGCTTCGAGGCCGCACTTGATCATGCCCTCGTCCATTTCGCGGGCAACGATCTCGCCGCCGGTGCGCGCCTTGGCGAACCACGGGTCGTAGAACGGAGCCGAGTCCAGGGACACAAATCCGTAGTACGCCTTCTTGACTTTGCCTGCCGAGCAGAGCAGCCCGAGGTCGGGGCCGCCGTAGGTGACGACTGTGAGATCGGTGAGGTCGGAGCGCAGGATCGCGCGGACCAACGCCATAGGCTTACGGCGCGACCCCCAGCCGCCCAGGCCGATCGTCATCCCGCTGCGCAGTTCGCCGACTACTTCGTCGAGCGACATTCTTTTGTCACGCATGGTTTTCGGACTCCTAGAGAGTGTGTATCGGACGTTGTGCACGCAACGTCACTGGTTGGTGCGGGCCTTGCCGGTTGCGACGAACTCGTCCCGGTGCTCATCGGCGACGCCCGCGAGGTTGAGTTCGAAGGTGAAGCCCTGCTCGATGCGGTAGCTGGTCTTGACGTCCACCGGGTCGATGCGGTTGATCGCTTCTTTCGCGCGACGGATGACGCGGGTGTCCTTCACCGCGATGAGTTCGGCGACTTCGCGTGCGGTGGCGTCGAGGTCGGCGCGGGGGACGACCTTGTAGACGGAGCCGAAGTGCTCGAGCTGCTGCGCGGTGACGTTCTGCGCCGTGTAGTAGAGGGCGCGCATCAGGTGCTGCGGCACGAGGCGCGC
>NZ_JAUZMZ010000028.1:0-38764 GCF_036327435.1 Rhodococcus chondri
CTCGCGTACCGACAAGTGCGCCAACGCCGCCAGCAACGACACCGAGGAGGTGGCACCGGCCTTGACTGCCTGACTCACCGACGAGGAATCACGCAACGGTCCGTACACCACGTCCAGGGACTTGACCTGATCGGTTCCCGCCGCCACAATGCGGGACTGACTCCCCTCCATGCCCTGATCGATGTCCTGGTGCACGGCCAGGACATCGCTCTTCCGCTCCACCGGGAGCTTCCGATGCCGGTCGTGCCGGCAGCCGCGGCCGCCACGCGAGTATGGGCCGACCAGGAAAAGAACTCTGCCCGCGTGTTCGACTCGCTTCCGCTGCGCACCTACCGTTTCGTGGCCACCGATGTCGCATGGGAGGCCGGACGGGGAGCGGAGGTCCGCGGACCGATCTCCGCCATCCTGTTGCTGCTGACCGGTCGACGCGTGGCACTGCCCCGCCTGTCCGGAGCCGGGGCCGAGGAGTTGCGTGCGCGGCTGTCGCCCGGGTGAGCCGGAGCTACGACGGCCGGCCGATCACTGCGCGAGGATGATCATGACTGCGGCCGACAGGGCCAGTGTCACGACGGTGGTGGCGAGAACGAGGTTGGTCCACCAGCTGTACGACCCCTGACCGGCGACGAAGCTGCGTACCCGGGCACGGTGATGTGGACGTGCACCGACCAGGAGGACGAGAACCGGCACGAGGCAGATCAGTCCGATCGTCACGACCACCGGACCGGGGCCCGGCGCGAATCTCATGAATCCGAGCACCACGGCGCCGAGGCCCGTTGCCGTCCGCAACCAGGCGAGACTGGTCCGTTCGGGCTGCAGCCCGGGGTCGTCGTGCCTCATGGTTCCGCGGTTCAGACGAGGATGGCCACGGCCAGCACGACCGCGGTGCTCGCGAGCATCCCGGCCAGTACGAGCGCTGTCCACGGAGGCGGAAGGGGACGGTCCGTCCGCATCGCGGCTTCCACGCCGATCCAACGCAGCAGGGCCGAAACGACCAGCACGGCAGCGAACACCAGCAACACGCACGAGACGAGGGTGCGCACCCCCGGACTGACGACGTCGCCCCCGAACGTCTCGAGCGCCACGGCGGCGGCGATGACACCGATCGCCGTGCGGATCCACGCCAGGAAGGTCCGCTCGTTCGCGAGGGTGAACCGGGCATCCGGCTCGCTGCCCTCGCGCAGTCCCCTCGGCCGCCAGTTCCGTCCCGTCGAATTCGTCGAACTCACAGTGCAGACTGTATCCCGGTGTGGGGGCTCACGGTGGCCGACGATCTCAGCCGACGACCAGGTCCGTCCCCCGCGCCTCGATGGGACGCGATTTCAGGGGCCGCTTCGCGGGACCCGCGACGGGCGCGCCGTCGAGCGCGAACGTGCTCCCGTGGCAGTTGCACACGATCAGGTCGTCTTCGACCCCTGTGATGTTGCAGCCCTGGTGAGTGCACACCGCGATGAAGGCGTGGAAGTCGCCCGCCGTGGGTTGGGACAGCACCAGGCGCTTGCCGGTGAGCAGCACCGCTCCGCCGATCGGTACGTCGGCGGTCGCGGCCACGACCTCGGCATCCGGCCCGGGCGGCGAGGTCGTGGTCGCGACGGGCGGTTGCGCACGGTCCCCTCCGGCGTCGGAGGCGCCGCCGCACGCGGTCAGTGCGGTGGTGGCTGCAACCACGCCTGCACTACCGAGCAGTGCGCGCCGACTCAGCGCGGTGCTTTCGGATGTCAGGTCGATATTCATGCGCAAGTCCGTTCCGATTGCCGACGGGTGTCCATCGAGAAGGCTAGTCGGAAGCGACGGTGGGTCGGCGCCCGCTGCCCGGGATCACCACGGCCGGGCTCGGTGCTCGACTCCGGTGCATCACGCTCGGCCGTCTCCACTCAGTGCATCACCGCAGCAGCGCCGCTCTCCTCCGTCGACCGCGTCGTGCGGGTGCGGGGCAGGAGAGCCGCAGGGATCAACGCGACGACCATGATGAGCGTCGCGACGAGGAACGTGTCGCCGAATGCGTCGGCAAGCGATCCGAGCACCGACTGCTGCATCTCGGGCGGCAGCTGGGCGAGCGCATCCGAGTCGGGTTGCCCGGAAGTGCCTTCGGGCGAGCCCTCGGGAGAGATCACGCGGCTGGTGAGGATCACCGACATCGTCGCGGTACCGATGGACCCCGCTGCCTGCTGCACGATGTTCATCAGGGTCGATCCGCGCGCGATGCTCTGATCGGTGAGGGTCTGCAGCGCCGCCGTCATCGTCGGCATCATCGTGCAGCCCATCCCCATACCCATCACGAAGAGCGCGCCGAGCAGCAGCGGGTACGCGGTCTCGACATCCACCTGGGTGAACACGCCCATGCCTGCGATGATGAGGGTGAGTCCGACGAGCACGATCTTGCCCGGCCCGATGCGGTCGACGAACCGGCCGGCGATGGGCATCGTGAGCATCGCACCCAATCCCTGCGGCGCGAGCAGCAGACCCGCCGCGAGGGTGGTTTCTCCGCGCACCTGAAGGAAGTAGCTGGGGAACAGCAGTCCCGCCCCGAAGAACGCGACAGCGAACACGGTCATGGTGAGCACCGCGTAGGTGAGCTGCCGGTTGCGGAACAGGTAGAGGTCGATGAGCGGGTGCTTCGCCCTCAGTGCGTGGACGACGAACGCCGCAACGAGCACGAGGCCGATGATGCCGCTGACGAGAACCCGCGGGGACGCCACCGTGCCTGTTTCCGGGAGTGAGGAGACACCGAACAGGAAGAGGGCAAGGCCGGGCGAGAGCAGGAGCATGCCGACGAAGTCGAACGACTCCGACTTGCTCGGCGCGTCCTTGGGCAACACCGCGACAGCCACGATCAGCGCGACGATTCCGATGGGCAGGTTGATCAGGAAGATCCAATGCCAGGTCGCGGCCTCAATGAGCCAGCCGCCCAGAATGGGACCGCCGATGGGTCCGAGCAGCATGGGAATGCCCAGGACCGCCATGACGCGGCCGACGCGGTGCGGACCCGCCGCCCTCGTCATGATCGTCATGCCGAGCGGCATCAGCATGCCGCCACCGAAGCCCTGGACCACACGGAACGCGATCAGCGACTGCACATCCCATGCCATGCTGCACAGCACCGAACCTGCGACGAACAACACGAGCGCGAGGAGGTAGAGACGTTTGGTTCCGAAACGATCCGCGGCCCACCCGGTGAGTGGAATCACGCTGGCGAGCGCGAGCGTGTAGGCCGTCATCGTCCACGCGACGGTCGCGTAGGTGGCCTGGAATTCGGACATGAACGTCGGCAGGGCGACCGAGACGACCGTCACGTCGAGAATCGACATGATCGCGCCCAGCACCACCACCGAGGCGATCTTGAGTACGCCCGCATCCAGCTTGTCGCTGGGGGGCGCAGATGAACCTGATGCTGGGGACGTCATGGGGTTGCTCCTGGTTCGGCGCAGGCGTCGGCCCGCAGATCGTGACGGAACGTCCCGCCGGAAACCTGGACATCCCGTCTCCGTCGACGCCGGATGCCGATGCAGGACGCCGGGTGATCTTAACGAAACAGCGTTGGTGTCCCCAACCGGTTTATCGCCGAACGGATCCGAGGAGTGGCAACAGACGCCGTCTGCGTCCGCGGTCGACAAGTGCCTGCCGATCGGTGATCTTCACGCGCGGTCGGCCCTCCGCTCGTCCGGCCTCCTGTTCGGCAGCGTCGATGCTGCGCCATCCGTGAAGGTCGATCCGGTCGGGTCGCCGCTTCGCCAGCAACCGGCCGAGCGTGCGCCGGTCGCCGGAAGGTTCGGGGAGCCGGCCCGCGTCGAAGTCGGCCAGCAGCGCGGCGACCGTCTCCTTCGAGCAGCCCTTGTTGGTCCCGATGACGCCGTTCGGGCCCCGCTTGATCCAGCCCGCCACGTACACACCGGGCTCGACGCGGCCTTCGGTGTTGGGGATGACGCCGCGACGTTCGTCGAACGGCACACCGGGTACCGGCACGCCGCGATAGCCGATCGATCGCAGCACGAGATCGGCGTCGAGGTCTTCGGTGACGCCGGTGGCCCGGGCGGCCACGGTACCGTTCTCCGCTTCGACCAGCTCGGTTCTCGCGACCCGGACTCCGGTGACGCGCTCGTCGCCGAGCAGCTCCTGCGGTGCAGCCAGGTAGCGGAAGACGATGCGCTTGTGACCGGGCCGCGGCGGCCGCTGCGCGTATTCGCGCGCGAGTTGTATCCGCAGCGCGGTGGCCGGGTCGTTCTCGGCGGCGCGAGCGCTGAACGGATCGAGGGCGAGGTCGGTGTCGGCGTCGTCGATCACGACGTCCACACCGTTCAGGTTCGCGAGGGCGAGGAACTCGGGGTTGCTGTAGGCAGCCTGGGCCGGTCCGCGGCGACCGAGAAGCACCACCTCACGGATGTCGCTGCGGCGCAGCGCTTCGAGTGCGTGATCGGCGATGTCGGTACGGGCGAGATCGTCGGCGTCCATGGTGAGGATGCGGGCGACATCGAGTGCGACGTTGCCGTTGCCGATGATCACCGCCCGTCCCGACCGCTGTCCGGTGCCGGTCAGCTCGAATGTGCGATCGGCATGGTCGGGGTGCCCGTTGTACCAGGCGACGAACTCGGTTGCGGCGTGACTTCCCTGCAGGTCTTCGCCCGGGATGCCGAGGCGGCGATCGGCGGACGCACCGACGGCGTAGATCACGGCGTGGTGGTGTTCGAGCAGCTCGGCATGTGTGAGGTCGCGGCCGATCTCGACGTTCAGGTGCAACTGCAGTTCGTCGCGGCGGAACGACCACTCGAACGAGTCGGTGACGCTCTTGGTGCCGGGGTGGTCGGGTGCGACACCGGCACGGACCAGCCCGAACGGAGTGGGCGCGCGGTCGAATATCTCGACTTCGACATCAGAGCGCTCGAGCAGCTCCTGGGCGGCGTAACACGCGGCCGGACCTGCGCCGACGATGGCGACCCGCAGCGTTTTCCGGTCGCGCGGAGGTGCCGGAACCGGGGTGAGCGGCTCCCACGTGTCCGGCATCGGGTGGGTCTTGTAGTAGTCGGCATTGATCTGCGTGAATCGGGCCTGCGCCGGGGTGAGCCGGTCTTCGGGGACGATCGCCTCGACCGGGCAGGCGTCGGCGCATGCCCCGCAATCGATGCAGGTCTGCGGGTCGATGTGCAGCATCTCGGCGGTCGCGAACCCGGGCTCCTCCGGAGTGGGGTGGATGCAGTTCACCGGGCAGACCGCGACGCAGCTCGCATCGTTGCAGCACGTCTGGGTGATCACGTAGGCCATGTCGGTGTCCTCGATGGGCGGGGGCGGCTCGCCGCCAAGTTCATGTAACACTCGGTAACAGCTAACACGACTGTAGCCGTCTCCGCGTGCAGATCGCAAGACGCCCTGCACATCCGTGCGCGGCCTGAAACAATCGCACGATCGACCAGCCGCACAAGGGGGAATGCGCATGGACACGGTTACGTCCACCGAGGATCTCCACTGGAGCTCTCCGCTGGGTGAACTACCGCCCGAAGCAAGACCGTTCAGCACCGAACGCACCGTTCGAACGGGTGACGTCGATCCCGCACAGCGACTGCGCCTCGACGGGGTCGCGCGATACCTACAGGACATCGGCATCGACAACCTCGCCGCCGTCGACGCGATGGAGACCGATCCGCTGTGGATCGTGCGACGCACCGTCGTCGATGTCCTTCGCCCTGCCCGCTTTCCGCAGAAGCTCCGCCTGCAGCGGTGGTGCGACGCGCTCTCCACGCGGTGGGCGAACGTGCGGGTCCGGATCGACGGGATGCCCACCGACGACAGCGACCCGGACGAACCCGGACCACTCATCGAAACCGCGGCGTTCTGGATCGACATCAACCCGGCCAGCGGAACACCCGCCCGCATCAGCGACACACTGTTCGCGCACATGTCCATGCACGCGTCCGACACCCGCCTCAAGTGGCGCGCGTGGCTGCCGCCCACCCCACCGGACGGCGACGCGACCGTCGAAACGCGGGAATTTCCCCTGCGGGTGACCGACTTCGATCCGTTCGGGCACGTCAACAACGCCGCGTACTGGCACGGAGTGGAAGAGCTCCTCGCGGCGAGACCGGATCTGCAGAACGTGCCGTACCGAGCGGTGATCGAACACCTGCGACCGGTCGTCACCGGCGACACGCTCGTCCTGCACGCGCACGACGAACCGGACGCACTCGGCATATGGTTCATCGTCGACGACGAGGTCCGCGCCGTCGCAAAGGTCGGACCGCGATAGACGACCTACGGTGGAGAACATGAGCCGCACTCTGATCTTGCTGCGCCACGGCAAGTCCGCATATCCGGACGAAGTGGACGACCACGATCGCCCGCTGTCCCCCCGGGGTCGCCGTGAGGCGGGACTGGCCGGCCGATGGATCCGGGCTCACCTTCCACCGATCGATTCGGTGCTGTGCTCGACCGCCACCCGAACGCGCAAGACCCTCGCGGAGGCGGCCATCGACGCACCTGTCGACTACCGTGATCGGCTGTACGCGACGACGCCCGCCATCCTTCTCGACGAGATCCGCACGGTGGACAAGTCGGTTCATACCCTCCTGGTGGTCGGACACGAGCCGACCCTGTCCGCGACCGCCCTGGCCCTGGCCACCGACCACAGCTCGGACATAGCCCACCAGCTGACCGAAAAGTTTCCCACGTCGGCGCTCGCGGTGCTGAAAGTGCGCGGCACCTGGGCAGCTCTCGAACCCGGATGCGCGGAGCTCAGCTCCTTCCACATCCCGCGCTAGCGGCCTTCCGACAACCCGGAAACCGCGCCGCGGCAAAGCGAAAGGTCCCGCCCCCGAAGAGAAGGGGGCGGGACCTTTGCATCTACGGCAGCGAACTACCGGTAGTCGTTGGAGTAACCGTAGTCATCCAGCGGTACTGCAGCGCCGGTGTTCTGGCCGAAGCCCTCCGGCGAGTAGTACTGGTCGTCGTATGCCGGGATGGCGTACGCGGCCGCACGGGCCTCCTCGGTGGGCTGAACCTGGATGTTCCGGTACTTGTTGATGCCGGTACCGGCCGGGATCAGCTTGCCGATGATCACGTTCTCCTTGAGACCGATCAGCTTGTCCGAGCGGCAGTTGATCGCCGCATCGGTGAGCACGCGGGTGGTCTCCTGGAACGACGCCGCCGACAGCCACGAATCGGTGGCCAGCGAGGCCTTCGTGATGCCCATGAGAACGGGGCGGCCGGCAGCCGGCTCGCCGCCTTCCTGCACGACGCGACGGTTGGCAGCCTCGAACTCGCTGCGCTCGACCAGAGAACCGGGCAGGAACTCCGTCGCACCCGAATCGATGATCGTGACGCGACGCAGCATCTGCCGCACGATGGTCTCGATGTGCTTGTCGTGGATCGACACACCCTGGCTGCGGTAGACTTCCTGGACCTCGTGGACCAAGTGGACCTGCACCTGCCGGGGACCCATCACGCGCAGCACCTCGTGCGGATCGGCAGCACCCTCGAGAAGCTGCTGGCCCACCTCCACGTGGTCGCCGTCCGCGAGCACACCCTCGGTGCCGTCGGCCTTGCGGATGACGGGCCGACGCTGCCGCGTGGTGAGCTTGGGGTTCAGCACCTCCTCGCCACCGTCGTCGGGGATGATCGTGATCTTGTAGAAACGATCGTCGTCCTCGAGGCGGATACGGCCGGACACATCGGCGATCGGGGCCTTGCCCTTGGGGACACGGGCCTCGAACAACTCCTGGACACGCGGGAGACCACCGGTGATGTCCTCACCGACGCCACCCTGGTGGAACGTACGCATCGTCAGCTGCGTACCGGGCTCACCGATGGACTGCGCGGCGACGATACCGACGGCCTCGCCGATGTCGACGAGCTTGCCGGTGGCCATCGAGCGGCCGTAGCACGTGGCGCAGACGCCGGTGCCCGTGTCGCAGGTCAGCACCGAACGGACCTTGACCTTCCGGATGCCGGCCTCGAGCAGAGCCTCGATCGCCGGATCGCCCAGGTCGGAGCCACGCGCGACCACGACGTTGCCGTCGGAGTCGAGTGCGTCGGTCGCCAGGGTGCGTGCGTAGGTGCTCGTCTCGATGTGGGCGTCGCGGACCAGCTTGCCGGTCTCGTTGCCCGACGCATCGCGCTCGGGCTCGGCGATCGTCATCTCGATGCCGCGCGGCGTGCCACAGTCGACCTCGCGGACGATGACGTCCTGCGACACGTCGACCAGACGACGGGTCAGGTAACCCGAGTCGGCGGTACGCAGAGCGGTATCGGCCAGACCCTTACGAGCGCCGTGCGTGTTGATGAAGTACTCGGCGACGGTCAGGCCCTCACGGAACGAGGACTTGATCGGGCGCGGAATGAACTCGCCCTTCGGGTTCGTCACCAGGCCCTTCATACCCGCCAGCGCACGGATCTGGGTCATGTTGCCCGCAGCGCCGGACTTGACGATCGTGGGGATCGGGTTGTCGTCCGGGTAGTGCGCCTCCATGGCCTGACCGACCTCTTCGGTCGCTTCCTGCCACAGCTTGACCAGCGAATCGCGGCGCTCGTCCTCGGACAGCTTGCCGCGGTCGTACTGCCGCTGGATAGCGTCGGCCTGGCCCTCGTACCGCTCCAGGATGTCCTTCTTCTCCGGCGGAACGAGCACGTCCGCCATGGAGATGGTGACGCCCGAACGCGTGGCCCAGTAGAAGCCGGCGTCCTTGAGCTTGTCGACGGTCTGTGCGACGACGATCATCGGGTAGCGCTCGGCGAGATCGTTGATGATCGCGGCCTGACGCTTCTTCGGCATGATGTCGTTGACGAAGCCGTAGTTCACGGGCAGCAACTCGTTGAACATCACGCGACCGAGGGTCGTGTGCGTGGTCCACGGTTCGCCGTACTTCCAGCCGTCGGGGAACAGTTCGTTCTCGACGTCGCGCGGAGGCCGCTGGTGGATCAGACGCACCTTGATCGGCGCCTGCACCGAGAGCACGCCGCGGTCGACGGCCATGATCGCCTCGGCCGGCGACGAGTACGCACCCTGCTCCGGTTCGTCGGTGGTCGTGGCCCGGTATGCACCGGGAGCGTCCTCCACCAGACGGGTCAGGTGGTACAGACCCGTCACCATGTCCAGACGCGGCATGGCGAGCGGACGGCCCGATGCCGGCGACAGGATGTTGTTCGACGACAGCATCAGGATGCGCGCCTCGGCCTGTGCCTCCGCGGACAGCGGAAGGTGCACGGCCATCTGGTCACCGTCGAAGTCGGCGTTGAACGCCTCACACACGAGCGGGTGCAGCTGGATCGCCTTACCCTCGACAAGCTGCGGCTCGAACGCCTGGATGCCCAGGCGGTGCAGCGTGGGAGCACGGTTGAGGAGCACCGGATGCTCGTTGATGACCTCTTCGAGGACATCCCACACCTGCGGACGCTGACGCTCGACCATGCGCTTGGCGGACTTGATGTTCTGCGCGTGGTTGAGGTCGACGAGGCGCTTCATCACGAACGGCTTGAACAGCTCGAGCGCCATCAGCTTCGGCAGACCGCACTGGTGCAGCTTGAGCTGCGGACCGACGACGATGACCGAACGGCCCGAGTAGTCGACGCGCTTGCCGAGCAGGTTCTGACGGAAGCGGCCCTGCTTGCCCTTGAGCAGATCGGACAGCGACTTGAGCGGACGGTTGCCCGGACCCGTGACGGGCCGGCCACGACGACCGTTGTCGAAGAGCGCGTCCACAGACTCCTGCAGCATCCGCTTCTCGTTGTTGACGATGATCTCGGGAGCACCCAGGTCGATCAGTCGCTTGAGACGGTTGTTGCGGTTGATGACGCGGCGGTACAGATCGTTGAGGTCGGAGGTCGCGAAGCGGCCACCGTCGAGCTGAACCATCGGACGCAGCTCCGGCGGAATCACCGGCACAGCATCGAGAACCATGCCCATCGGCGAGTTGCCGGACTGCTGGAACGCGGCCACGACCTTGAGGCGCTTGAGCGCGCGCAGCTTCTTCTGGCCCTTACCGCTGCGGATGGTCTCGCGCAGGGAATCGGCCTCGGCGTGGATGTCGAAGGTCTCGATGAGCTTCTGGATGGCCTCCGCGCCCATCGCGCCGGTGAAGTACTCACCGTAGCGATCCTGGAGCTCGCGGTAGAGCATCTCGTCGACGATCAGATCCTTCGGCTTCAGCTTCGTGAAGGTGGACCAGATCTCGTCGAGCCGGTCGAGTTCGCGCTGAGCGCGGTCGCGCAGCTGACGCATCTCGCGCTCGCCGCCGTCCTTGACCTTGCGGCGCACATCGGACTTCGCGCCCTCGGCCTCGAGCTCGGCCAGATCGGCTTCGAGCTTCTGCGCGCGGGCCTCGAGATCTGCGTCGCGCTGATCGGCGACCGTCTTCTTCTCGACCTCCATCTCCGCCTCGAGCGTCGAGAGCTCGTTGTGACGCAGCTCGTCGTCGACGGTGGTGATCACGTAGGCGGCGAAGTAGATGATCTTTTCGAGATCCTTCGGCGCAAGGTCGAGCAG
Organism: Rhodococcus chondri; assembly: GCF_036327435.1. Classification (NCBI taxonomy): domain Bacteria; kingdom Bacillati; phylum Actinomycetota; class Actinomycetes; order Mycobacteriales; family Nocardiaceae; genus Rhodococcus; species Rhodococcus chondri. The sequence continues at coordinate 10,463 of NZ_JAUZMZ010000028.1, forward strand.
GTAACCGAGACGGCTCGGAACACCCTTGAAGTACCAGATGTGGGTAACCGGTGCGGCCAGTTCGATGTGACCCATCCGCTCACGGCGCACCTTGGCGCGGGTCACCTCGACGCCGCAGCGCTCACAGATGATGCCCTTGAAGCGGACACGCTTGTACTTGCCGCAGTAGCACTCCCAGTCCCGGGTGGGGCCGAAGATCTTCTCGCAGAAGAGTCCGTCCTTCTCGGGCTTGAGCGTGCGGTAGTTGATGGTCTCCGGCTTCTTGACCTCGCCGTACGACCAGTTGCGGATGTCCTCAGCGGTGGCAAGGCCGATGCGGAGTTCATCGAAGAAGTTGACGTCGAGCACGTAACTTCCTTTCCCCTGTTCGGGTTTTGTTGCTGCTAGTTGTCGCTATCGCTGCCGTGCCCCGACGCGGTACGTCCACCATCGTGGATCGTGCACGTACCGCATCGGTCCGGCTCCTAGTTCGCGAGGTCGTCGACCGTGGCCGACTCGTTGCGGGAAAGGTTGATGCCCAGATTGGCTGCCGCACGCTCGAGGTCCTCGTCGTCGCCGTCGGCCATCGCAATGGCCGCACCGTCGCTGGAGAGCACCTCGACGTTGAGGCACAGCGACTGGAGCTCCTTGAGGAGAACCTTGAACGACTCCGGAATACCCGGCTCGGGGATGTTCTCGCCCTTGACGATGGCCTCGTAGACCTTCACGCGGCCCACCACGTCGTCGGACTTGATGGTGAGCAGTTCCTGGAGCGTGTATGCCGCGCCGTAGGCCTGCATCGCCCAGCACTCCATCTCACCGAACCGCTGGCCACCGAACTGGGCCTTACCACCGAGCGGCTGCTGCGTGATCATCGAGTACGGACCGGTCGAACGAGCGTGGATCTTGTCGTCGACCAAGTGGTGCAGCTTGATGATGTACATGTAGCCGACCGACACGGGGTACGGGAACGGTTCGCCGGAACGTCCGTCGAAGAGCGTCGCCTTGCCGTCGGGGCTGACCATGACCTCGCCGTCGCGGTTGGGCAGCGTCGACGACAGCAGTCCGGTCAGTTCCTCTTCGCGGGCACCGTCGAACACCGGGGTGGCAATGTTGGTGTTCGGCTCGGCGGAGTGCATCTCCTCGGGGAGGTTGCTCGCCCACTCGGGGAGCCCGTCGCCGCCCGCGACCTGAACGTTCCAACCGGCCTTGCCGATCCAGCCGAGGTGGGTCTCGAGGATCTGGCCGATGTTCATACGACGCGGAACGCCGTGCGTGTTCAGGATGATGTCGACCGGGGTGCCGTCGGGCAGGAACGGCATGTCCTCCTGCGGGAGGATCTTGCCGATGACGCCCTTGTTGCCGTGGCGGCCGGCGAGCTTGTCGCCGTCCTGGATCTTGCGCTTCTGTGCCACGTACACGCGGACGAGCTCGTTGACGCCCGGAGGCAGATCGTCGTCGTCCTCGCGGGAGAACACGCGGACGCCGATGACCTTGCCGGTCTCGCCGTGCGGCACCTTCAGCGACGTGTCGCGCACCTCGCGGGCCTTCTCACCGAAGATCGCGCGGAGCAGCCGCTCCTCGGGGGTGAGCTCGGTCTCGCCCTTCGGGGTGACCTTGCCGACGAGGATGTCGCCGTCGCGGACTTCGGCACCGATCCGGACGATGCCGCGCTCGTCGAGGTCGGCAAGGACCTCGTCGGAGACGTTCGGGATGTCGCGGGTGATCTCCTCGGCACCGAGCTTGGTGTCGCGGGCGTCGATCTCGTGCTCCTCGATGTGGATCGAGGTGAGCACGTCCTCCTCCACGAGGCGCTGCGACAGGATGATCGCGTCCTCGTAGTTGTGGCCTTCCCACGGCATGATCGCCACGAGCAGGTTCTTGCCGAGCGCCATCTCACCGTTCTGGGTGCAGGGTCCGTCGGCCAGAACCTGGCCGGCCTCGACCCGCTGACCCTCGTCGATGATCGGACGCTGGTTCGAGCAGGTGCCCTGGTTTGAGCGGTCGAACTTGCGCAGGCGGTACGTGCGGCGGGTGCCGTCGTCTGCCATGACAGTGATGAAGTCGGCGGAAACCTCCTCGACCACACCTGCCTTCTCGGTGACGATGACATCGCCGGCGTCGACGGCGGCACGGAGTTCCATGCCGGTACCGACGATCGGCGACTCGCTGCGCACCAGCGGCACGGCCTGACGCTGCATGTTCGCACCCATCAGGGCACGGTTGGCATCGTCGTGCTCGAGAAACGGAATCATGGCCGTGGCGACCGACACCATCTGGCGCGGCGAGACGTCCATGTACTCGACGACCTCGGCGCGGACGTACTCGATCTCCGCGCCCTTCTTACGGACGAGCACACGATCCTCGGCGAAGGTACCGTCCGCTGCGATCGGCGAGTTCGCCTGCGCAATGAGGTAGCGGTCCTCTTCGTCGGCCGTCAGGTACGCGACCTCGTCGGTGACGATGCCACCTTCGACCTTGCGGTACGGGGTCTCGATGAAACCGAACGGGTTGACCCGCGCGTACACCGACAGCGAACCGATCAGGCCGATGTTCGGGCCTTCAGGGGTCTCGATCGGGCACATGCGGCCGTAGTGCGACGGGTGGACGTCGCGGACCTCGAGGCCGGCGCGTTCACGCGACAGACCGCCGGGGCCGAGAGCCGAGAGCCGGCGCTTGTGCGTCAGGCCCGACAGCGGGTTGTTCTGGTCCATGAACTGCGACAGCTGGGAGGTTCCGAAGAACTCCTTGATCGCAGCCACGACGGGACGGATGTTGATCAGGGTCTGCGGCGTGATGGCCTCGACGTCCTGAGTGGTCATGCGTTCGCGAACCACGCGCTCCATGCGGGACAGGCCCACGCGGATCTGGTTCTGGATGAGCTCGCCCACCGTGCGCAGACGACGGTTGCCGAAGTGGTCGATGTCGTCGACCTCGACGGGGACCTCGACGCCGCCCGGGGCGGTCATCGCGGTGTCCCCCGAGTGCAGACGCACGAGGTACTCGACGGTGGCGACGATGTCTTCCTCGGTGAGGGTCGACGCCTCGATCGGCTGGCCGGTATTCAGGCCCAGCTTCTTGTTGATCTTGTAACGTCCCACGCGCGCCAGGTCGTAGCGCTTGTCCTTGAAGAAGAGGTTCTCCAGCAGGGTCTGCGCGCTCTCCTTGGTGGGAGGCTCACCCGGGCGGAGCTTGCGGTAGATGTCGAGCAGCGCCTCGTCGGTGCCGGCCGTGTTGTCCTTCTCGAGCGTGGACATCATGATCTCGGAGAAACCGAAGCGCTCCACGATCTGCTCGGTGGACCAACCGAGGGCCTTGAGCAGCACGGTGACCGGCTGGCGGCGCTTACGGTCGATACGCACACCGACGGTGTCGCGCTTGTCGACGTCGAACTCGAGCCACGCACCGCGGCCCGGGATGACCTTGACGCTGTGCAGGTCCTTCTCGGTGCTCTTGTCGACGGACTTGTCGAAGTACACACCGGGCGAACGCACCAGCTGCGAGACGACGACGCGCTCGGTGCCGTTGATGACGAAGGTGCCCTTGTCGGTCATCATCGGGAAATCACCCATGAAGACCGTCTGGCTCTTGATCTCGCCGGTGTTGTTGTTGATGAACTCGGCCGTGACGAACAGCGGAGCCGCGTACGTCATGTCCTTGTCCTTGCACTCCTCGACGGAGGCCTTGACCTCGTCGAAGCGCGGGTCGGAGAAGGACAGGGACATCGAGCCCGAGAAATCCTCGATCGGGGAGAGCTCGGCGAGGATTTCCTCGAGGCCACCCGTGGTGGAACCGTCGCCACGTTCGGCAGCCTTCGCGCGCCAACGCTCCGAGCCGATCAGCCATTCGAAAGAATCTGTTTGTAGATCGAGGAGTCCGGGGACTTCGAGGGGTTCGCGAATTTTCGCGAACGAAACCCTCTTCGGGGCTCCGGGGATTCCGGCTACTGCCTTGGTCTGGCTAGAGACTGCCAAGATGCGTCCTTCCAGCACCTCACGCGGGCCGCTCCAACCGGTGCGACCGCCGCTGTACCTGCTTCTTCATGTGGGGCGTTTTCGCTGGTCACAACCCGAACGAAAACCCAACCGAGAAGCCCGGACAAGGTCGTCCCAGGGGACGAATTCCGGCTCGACGATCGAGGAGTGGACAGGAGGCAGCCAGCGCAAAGACCTAACTTACAGCAAAATGGCGCAGATGTCCACGGGGGTGCCTCAAAGAAGCCTGGCAGCGTCCCTGACAAGCTCGGAATCGCACAGGCGTACCGATAGAGTGACCGCTCGGACGCGGCTCGTCAAGACTTCACCGATTTCCCGAAGACCGACGCGGTCGAGCCCGGATACCGTCACTCAGCGATCTCGGATGTCGGAAACCAGCCACCGACCGTCCGATTTCTCCATGCGCAGGAGCAGCGGTGCCGCCGCACTCCCCTGCGCGATCCCGTCGCCCGTCGCGCTCACGTTGATGAATGCCGCGACCTCCGCGGTCGACTCGTCGAGCATCGACGCACCGATATGCGCGACGTCGACCTCGGTCACGGTTCGCGTCTGCACCGCCGCTTCCTTGGTGACACTCGCCGTCGAGTCGAACTCTTCGCGCCGCTCGGGCGTCAGCAATTCCCGGATCCGGGCGAAATCGTCGTCGATCGTCTCGAAGTTGTAACCGTGCATGGTCTCGATCGCGTGCGTGGCCGCCTCCGTCACCTGGGCGGTAGCGGCGTGATCGACCCATGCCTCGTTGGCCGTCGAAACGCCGGGACGGAACGCGGCCACCGACGCAAACGCGGCCAGCACGAGGGCGGCCGCACCTAGGACCGCGACGGGTCGCCACCGGCGGCCGGCGGAGCCGCCACCGGAATCCCCGAGTTCCTCGGCTTCGGGCTCGGACTCCTGTGGTTCCCGTTTGGACAGGTCCACAGGGTCCGGAACCGGGCGCTCGGCTTCCCGCTGCGGCGGCGCCCCTGCCGGAGGTCGGTGATCCTCGGGCTTCGGGACGATGTTCGGCTGCTCCGGCTTCACGGCCTCGGGCTTCGCCCTGGATGCGCCTGCCACCTTCGGGCGACGGCGCGACGGCCCGACCGGTCCGGTCTTGCGACGCTGCGGCGCCATTTACACACGCTCCTTCATCGGCTCGCTGCTCACTGTCCCGGCGTGCCTTCGCTCCCGGCCGGGGCCGGCTGCGAGTCCGGGGCCGGTTGGGAGTCGGGCGCCGGCTCGGCGGGTGCCTCGGCCGGGGGCGGAGCCGGAGCAGCGCCCGGCGCCGCACCTGCGTCCATCTCCACCGAGCCGAGCGGCTCGATCGTCTCCGCCTTCCACACGTCGCCGTCCTTGCGCAGCGACACGTTCATCGAAACCTTGTTGGTCACGAAGTTCTCGGGCGTCTCCGTCCGCACGGCCAGCACCACGAGTGCCCTAGCGACATCGTCATCCGCATTCAACTCGGTGAGGGTGCCGAACAGCACGTCGGACGACATGCTCGTGCCGGTCTGTGCGACCTGATCACGTATCTGCTGCTCGGTAGCGGCAAGGTCGTTCGTCAGGGCGTCTCCGGTGATCGACGACCGCATGTTCTCGATCGAGGCGTCGACGTTTTCCGCGTCGACACTGTTGAGGTTGATCGCCGCCTGAAACGCGCCGGAAAGCGCAGAGTCCCGCGCCTCTGCCGCCGCACGATCCACGAGCAGGGCCTTCCCCCACCCGAAACCGAACCACACCGCCGCCACCAGAGCCGCGACTGCCAGCACGCTCACGGTCGCCAGCGCGACCGTGTACAGCCCGCCACGCCCCGCCCTGTCCGGCGGTGCCGGCCGGGACGTGGTGGGTTCCGCGAGCGAAGCGACGGGGGAACCTGATGCACTCACTCCAATAACCTACTCACTGCTCACTTCGGGGTGACTCCGAGCAACGGCGCCAGCTGCGTCGCGATCGGATTCAGATTGAGCTTGTCGGGATCCTTCTTCGGGATGAAATCCCACGGCTGGATCGTCGCGGGGTCGCCGAACACGATCCTGTTCGCGCTGCGCACACCCGTGACGCTGCCCTGGGGCACCTCGCAGGACGCGTTCGTGTTCAACGGGAAGTCCTGCTGGGTGTCGTCGAAATGCGGATTCTGCGCCTGCATCTCGTCGAGGATTGCGTAGGTGCCCTCGTAACCGACGGTGCACGACGGCGGATTGTTCGTCTCGAGCACGATGCCCTGCTTGACGGTGCCGTCGCCGGGAGCGACCGTGGGGGAACTACCCGCGACCGCGGGCAGGAATGCCAGCAACGGCTGCAGCGCAAGCGCCTGCGGTGCGAGTTTTTCGCCGAACGCGGCCAGATGGGTCAGGTTCGCGGTGAGTCCCGGACCCGAGTCGGCGACGAGCTGTGTGAGCTGGTCACCGGCCTGGGTGCCCGTGTCGATCAGACGCCGCAGATCCGGATCGCTGTCGCGGAGCTGTGCAGTCACCAGATCCAGATCGGAACTGAACTGCTGGATCGCCGACGACTGCTCCGACTGTGTGTCGAGGACCGTGCGGCTGTCGCGGATCAACGCCACGGTTTGCGGCAGGTACTGCACCCCCGACTCGCTCAGCCCCTCGAGAGAATCGACGAGAACCTGGAGGTCGTCACCGCGACCGTCGAACGCGGTGCCGAGTTCGGTGACGACCGTGCGCAGCGCGTCGGTGGGAACCGAATGCACGAGGCCGTTGGCACTCAGGAGCAGGTCTTCGACCGCAACGGGAATGTCGTCGGCCGTCGATTCGATGACCGAGCCCTCGCCCAGGAAGGGGCCTTCCGCGTTGGGGGGACGCAGATCCACGTACTGTTCGCCGATCGCCGATCGGTTGGCGACGACGGCACGCGCCGACGCCGGAATCGGCGGTCCACCGTTGTCGAGCTTCAGCTCGACGTTGACCCCGTCCGAGGTGAGACTCAGGTTCCCGACCCGGCCGACCGGGACACCTCGATAGGTGACCTCGGCGTTCGAGAAGACCCCGCCCGAATTGGGGAACCGCGCATCGACGGTGTACTGCCCGAAACCCATCAGGTTGTCGAGCCGCACGTACCGGGCGCCCACGAAGACCACGCCGGCAACCGCGATCACCAGGAACAATACGAGTTGCACTTTCACGAGCCGTGATCTCATCGGCCACCCCCGAGTCCGAGCTGATCGAGCAATCCCTCCAGCGGGTTGGGCGCCGGTCCGTCGTTCTCGGAGCCGGCTCCTGCTCCCGTGACACCGGGTATGGCAATTCCCTCCGGCAGGGACACACCCTCCGGCAGCGCTACCCCTTCGGGGAGACGCAGGGTGGGCGGCGGCAGAACCGGAAGCAACGAAACGGTCGGCCACCCGACGGCCGGGCCGTTCCCGTTGTAGTACGGGTTCGACGGATCCACCACAGGCTTCGGATTTCCGAACTTCGGCTGCCGGTATACCGGCTCACCCTGACCGACGCCCAGTCCCGCCAATGCGTCGGCGATCTGCAGATCCACGACGAGGAACAGATTCACCGACCCACCGAGCGCGATCTTCTCGACGCCGTCCGGGAAGGGCACCGTCGGGATGAACGGCAGGGCCTTGACGAGATCGTCACCCGATGCGGCGAGCTGCTGGAGTGTCGGACGCAACGCCTGCAGGTCGGCGATGAGGTCGTCCTTGGACTGTTCGAGAACATCGGTGCCGACGGTGCCGAGCCGGTCGAGCTGGGCAAGGAGCTCGACGAGCTGCGGTCGCTGCTGCTCGAGCACCTCGGTGGCGACCGGAAGGTCGTCGAGAATCGCGCCGATTTCGTCGGTCTGCTCGGCCACCCGCCCCGACAACGCATCGAGGCCGTCCAGCGCACGTGTGATGTCGTTGCGTTGCTGTTCGAGACCTGTGATCAGCGTTTCGGCTTGTTCGATCAGACTGCGGGTGGTGCCTTCTCGTCCGTCGAACGCGGTGGACAGCTCGTCCACGACGGGCGCGAGCTGACCGACGCCACCACCGTTGAGCAGCAGCGACAGTGCTCCGAGCACGGATTCGATCTCCGTCGCATGCCGTGTGCGCTCGAGCGGGATGGTGTCGCCGTCCTGCAGACGGCGCGCGGCCGGCTCGGCTTCGGGCGGCGTGAGCTGAACGAATTTCTCGCCCAGCAGGCTTGTCTGTTCGACCGTCGCGAGCGCGTTGGCCGGCAGTTCGACCGCCGAATCCAACAGGATTCCGACATTCGCGGTCCAGCCGTCGTTCGGTGCGACCTGGATCGTTTCGACGCGTCCGACCGGTACGCCGTCGACCTTGACGGTGGACTGCGGTACGAGGTCGAGGACGTCCTCGAACTCGATGTCGACTCGGATGGGGTGATCGCCGACGTCCGCGCCGCCCGGCAACGGAATACTCGACAGGCCGCCGCAGCCCGAGACCGCCACCGCGACGACGCACACGCCGCCGACGAGCGCTACGCGCCGAGTTTTCACCGTGCGTCTCACCGGCCCCCCTCCTGTCCGTTGTCGAGGTCGAGGCGCGGCGACTCCACACCGGGCACCGTGCCGGGCACGACCCGGCGCTGGATGTTCTCACCGCTGAGGATGCCGAACGGAAGAATCAGATCCGGGCTCTTCTGCTCTGCGGTGACCTGAGCCATGACGTCGCCACAGCGGTCGATCAACGGTTGCATCTGACGGCCGAGCTGTTCGAATCGCGGATCGCCGGGGACGAGCCTGCCGAGATCGATCAGCTTGCACACCGCACCGGCCGGATCTTCCAGATCGGTCAGCACCAGTCTCGACGAGAGGACACCTGCCTCGGCGTCGTACGAGTTCACCAGGTTGCTGACCGCGAGCGGGAGCAGCGTCAAGGAGTTGACCAGCGACTCCCGCTTGTCGGACAAGGTCTGCGTGATGGGCACCAAAGCGTCGACGTTGTCCTTCAGCGCGGCCTGGTTGTCGCGGACGAAGCCCGCGACGTCACCGAGCGTCACCGACAGCTGATTGAGCGCCAGGCCGAGGTTGTCGCGCTCACCGGCCAGGAAGCCGGACAGATCTGCGAGCTGGGTGTTGAACTCGCGGACCTGCTGGTCGTTCGCCGCGAGCGCGCTCACGAAGATCTGCAGGTTCTCGATCGTCCCGAACAGGTCGTCGCGAGATCCGTTCAGGGTCCGGGCCGCCGCCGACAACTGTTCGATGCTCTGCCCGAGCGCAGCCCCGTTGCCCTCGAGGTTCTCGGCACCGATCTCCACGAACTGGGTCAGGGCGCCGTCGGCATTGGCGCCCTCGGGGCCCAGTGCGCGCGACAGTTCGTCGATACTGACGTACAGCTCGTCGACCTCGACGGGAGTGGCTGTGCGGTCGCGGTCGATCACCGCTCCGTCGGCCATCGTGTCGCCGCCCGTGTAGGCGGGGGTGAGCTGGACATACCGGTCGGCCACCACGGACGGGGTGATCTGCACGGCTTTCGCGTCGGCGGGAATGTCGATCCCGCGATTCACGCGCAGGTCGACCTTCACGACATCGCCCTGAGGCTCGACTGCCGTGACCTTCCCGACCTCGACACCGAGCACCCGGACATCCGACCCCTCGTAGATCCCGACGCCCTTGTCGAAGTACGCGGTGATGTTCGTGGTGCCGGCACGGGTGAACACCCACCACAGCACTCCTGCGAGTACGACCACCGCTGCGACGACGAGCGCAACGACGGCGATACGCCCGCGACCCGTCCGGCCGGCGGTCTCGTCGGTCTCGGCGTGTGCCATCAGTTCACCCCTTCCATCGTGCGGACCGGATCGCGGTATCCCGGGATCTCCGGCAGGCCGGGCGGTGTCAGGTTGACGACGACCTGATCGAACCAGCGGCCGTTACCGACCACGTTCGTGTACAGGCGGACGAACGGCTCGTACAGGTCCATCGCCCGGGCCAGGTTGTCGTTGTTGTCCTGCAGGATCTGCACAACCCCGCGAAGATTCGCCAGCGCCGGGCCTATCGTCTCTTCGTTGTCCTGAACCAGTCCCGACAGTTCCGTCGACAACCGCTGGGTCCCCTGCAGCAGTTGCGAAATCGCCTGCTGCCGGTTGTTGAGTTCGGCGACGAGCAGGGCACCGTCGCCGAGCAGTCGATTGAATTCGGCGTTGCGGTCGGCCAGGACCTGCGACACGTTGCTCGTCGCCTCGAGGAGCCTCTTCAGCTCCTGGTCGCGGCTCGCGACGGTCTCCGACAACCGGCTCACGCCGTCCAGCGAGGCACGAATATCGTCCGGCGTGTCCGCGAAGGCCCCCGAGAGCGCTTCGAAACTCGTGGCGAGCTGGTCGGAATCGATCTCGCCGAGCGTCCTGGCCGCCGACGAGAACGCTTCGATCACGTCATACGGTGCGGTGGTCCGCTCCAGAGGAATCCGCTGCTCGGGATCGAGTACGTCGGAGCCCCGGGGATCGAGGGCAACGTACTTCTGCCCGAGAATCGTCTTGATCTGGATGGACGCGGAGGTGTCGTTGCCGATCCACGCGTCCTGCGCCTTGAACGACACGACGACCCGGTCGCCGTCGAGTTCGACGCTGCTGACCGTCCCGACCTTCACACCTGCGATACGGACCTCGTTGTTGGGCTTGAGACCCGCGGCCTCGGAGAACTCCGCCGTGTAGGTGGCACCCGCGCCGATGATCGGAAGCGAGTCCAGGAAGAAGGCGGACAGTGTGGCCAGCAGGACCACGACGATGCCCAGGGCACCTGCGGCTGCCGGACTGCGGCGTTTGCTCATCGTCCCTGCAACTCCTGCATCCCGTCCTGCGTGCATCGCTGCGCCGCATTCGTGTAGATGGGCTGGTTCACCGTGGGCAGCCCCGTCGGCATGTTCAGATACGGGACCGATCCCGGCCCGGCGACGATGTCGATGCCGCACAGATAGAACTGGAACCACGACCCGTAACTCGCGACGCGTGCGAGCTTTTCGAGCTTGACCGGGAGCGTGTCGAGGACCTTGTCGAGGGCGCCGCTGTTGTTGTTCAGGGTCGTCGTCAATTCGGTCAGCGCGGTGATCGATCGGGCGATCGACGGTCGGGTCGGCTCGAGCACGTCCGAGGCGGCGTCGGTCAGGCCCGCGAGGGACTGCACCGCGGACCCGACCGTGTCGCGATCGGCCGCCAGGCCGCTGACAAGGGCCTGTGTGTTGACCAGCAGTGAGTCCAGCTGCTGGTCGCGCTCGTCGACGGTCGTCAGAACGGTGTTGAGATTGTCGATGACATCGCCGATGACACGATCTTTGTCGGCGATGGTGTTGGTCAGGCTTGCCGTGCTGCGGATGAGATCGTCGACGGTGCCGGCTTCCCCTTGGAACACTTGAATGATCTGGTACGAGAGTTTGTTCACGTCGTCCGCGCTCAGTGTCTGGAACAGCGGCCGGAATCCGTCGAACAGCGTGGTCAGGTTGACCGCGGGCTTCGTCCGCTCGATGGGGATGGTCTCGCCGGCGGTCAGTTTCAGACCCTGTCTCCCCTCACCCTGTTCGAGCGCGATGTAGCGCTGTCCGACGAGGTTGCGGAACCGGATGGTCGCGGTGCTCGCGGCCGGCAGCCAGTCGCGTTCCTGGAGCGAAAATGTCACGCGAGCCTGCCGATCGTTGACGATCGCGATGTCCTCGACCTGCCCGACCCGCACTCCGGCGATTCGTATGTCGTCGCCTGTGTTGAGCGAGGTGACGTCGGAGAAGATCGCGTGGAACTTGGTGCCGCCACCTCCGCCGAGGCTCGCGATGGTGGCAGCGAGCATTCCGGTCGCGAGAATCGTCACGACGGCGAACACGATGAGTTTGGTCAGCGGCGCCGCAAGGCTTTTCATCCGAAGCTCACCTCGGTTCCGCGTAGTGCCGGTGCTCCCAGCCGGGTCGTCCACGCCGGCACGTCCTGCGGGGCCACGCCGGTGGCCTGCCCGTAGATCACGTCCAGGGTGTCCTGTTCGGCGCGCGATCCGGCGTACGAGACTGCAGTCGCGCTGTCGGACGGTGTGGTGCCGATGATGTCGCTCACCGCTTCGGGCACCCCCGAACCCTCCGGCGCAGGGAAGTACGACATGGTTTCCGGCCCCGGGTTACGCGACGGCACCTGGTACGAGCCGTCGTTGATGGAACCGCCCGGATACTGCGGAAACTTGCGGCCCGGTGCGGTGACATTGTTGTAGCAGGCGGGTCCGCGGGTATCGAGCAGCCGGGGTTCGTCCTGGTTGGGCAGGTACCTGCCCTTCGGGTTGGTGAACTGGATGTTCGCGCGCACCCCCGGGAACGGGTCGTCGGCCGCGAGCACGCCGGCCGCGGCGGGGGCTGCGTCGGCGAAGCCCTTCAGCATGCACGGGAAGGACGAGGAGTAACGCGCGAGCAGTTGCAGCGCTTCCTTCGAATCCGCCGCGATACTGATGAGCGAATTCGCGTTGGTCTGCAGCAGATCCGCCGTGGACGCCGAGCCGCCGGTTGCCGATACCAGCATGGTTTCGATCTGGTTCTCCTGTTCGACAACGGTGTTGCCCGTGGTCCGGAGGTTGTCGAGCGCGGCGACCAGGTCCGGTGCCGCCTCCGAGTACGTCTGGGAGAAATCGGCCAGGCCGCGCAGGTCTTCCTGCAGCGTGGGCAGTTCCACGTTGACTTCACGGAACACCTGTTCGAGGTTGTCGACGGTGCGGCCCAACGACTCACCACGACCGCTGAGGCCCTGCGCGAGCGCGCCGAGAGTATTGGCCAGGTCCTGCGGGGGAATCGCCTGCAGCAGTGGGAGGAGCCCGTCGAGGACCTCGCCGAGTTCGACGGTCGCCTCGCTGGTGTCCTGCACCAGAACGTCGCCTTCCTTGATCGGCGGCGCCGGCTCCTCGGGCACGATCAACGACACATAGCGTTCGCCGAACAGCGTTTTCGGCAGCAGCTGGGCTGTCGCGTTGGCGGGGATCTTCTCCGCCTTGTCGGGCTCGATCGCGAGCTGCAGCGTGACCTCGTCCCGGTGTGCACTCGTGCCCCGCACCTCACCGACGAGCACACCGCGCACCTTGACGTCGGCATTGTTCGGGAGCGCGTTGCCGATGCTGTCGGTGACGAGATCGATCTCCACAACCTTCTTGAAGGTCTTGTTGTACATCGCAATCGAGCCGAACAGGAACAGCGCCAGGACGAGGAAGAACACGAGGCCGAGAACTCGACGCCGGAGAACCGAGGTGGTGTCGCTCATCCGGCCACCCGCACTGTCGTGGTCGTCCCCCAGATCGCGAGGCTGAGGAAGAAGTCGAGGACCGCGATGGTGACGATCGCGGTGCGGACCGCCCGGCCCACCGCGACACCGACGCCCGCCGGGCCACCGCTCGCGTGGAATCCGTAGTAGCAGTGGATCAAGATCAACACGAACGCGAAGATCAGCACCTTCGCAAAGGAATACAGCACGTCCTCCGGTGGGAGGAACAGATTGAAGTAGTGGTCGTAGGAACCGGACGATTGACCGTTGAACAGGGTGCTGATGGCTCTCGTCGCGAGGTACGCGGCGAGGAGCGCGATGATGTAGAGCGGGATGACGGCGACGAATCCGGCGATCATGCGTGCCGTGACGAGGAACGGCACCGACGGCACCGCCATCACCTCGAGGGCGTCGATCTCCTCACTGATACGCATAGCTCCGAGTTGGGCGGTGAAGCCGCATCCCACGGTCGCCGAGAGCGCCAGCGCGGCGACGATCGGGGCCAGTTCCCGGGTGTTGACATAGGCGGACAGGAAGCCGGTGAGCACCGAGGAGCCGAGCTGCTCGAGTGCTGCGTAGCCCTGCAGACCGACGACGACGCCGGTGAAACCGGACATCATCGCAATGACGCCGATCGTGCCGCCGATGACGGCGAGGGCGCCACTGCCGAACGTGACCTCCGCGAGCAGGCGCAGCACTTCCTTGCGGTAGTGCGTGATGGTTTTCGGAGTCCACGCCACGGCACGCGCGTAGAACGACATCTGTTCGCCGGCGCGGTCGAGCACATTCAGCGGCGCGCGCAGCACCTTCCGACCGCGGATCATAACGAGATCGCCGCGGCCCTTGGCGATAGTCATCGAGTCAAGATCCCTTCGCAGGAACGATCTGCAGATACACCATCGTCAGGATGAGATTCGCGAAGAACAACAGCAGGAACGTGATGACGACGGTCTGGTTCACTGCCTCCCCCACGCCCTTCGGGCCGGCACCGGGGTGCAGACCCTTGTAGCACGCGATCACGCCGGCGATGAGACCGAAGATCGCTGCCTTGAGTTCGGCGACGTAGAGGTCGGGGAGCTGCGCGAGGGCGGAGAACGACGCGAGGTAGGCACCGGGCGTGCCGCCCTGGAGGATCACGTTGAAGAAGTAACCACCCGCGACACCGACCACCGATACCAGCCCGTTGAGCAGCAGCGCCACGAGCACCATCGCGAGCACACGCGGCACGACGAGACGTTGAATGGGGTTGATACCGAGCACTTCCATCGCGTCGATCTCCTCGCGGATGGTCCGCGACCCGAGGTCGGCCGTGACGGCGGATCCGGCGGCCCCGGCGATCAGGAGGGCGGTCACGATCGGACTGCCCTGCTGGATCACCGCGAGAACACTCGCCGCACCGGTGAACGACTCCGCACCGAGCTGCTTGATGAGCGAACCGGTCTGCAGCGACACGACCGCACCGAACGGGATCGCCACGAGCGCCGTCGGCAGGATCGTCACGCTGGCGATGAACCACGCCTGCTCGATGAACTCCCGGAATTGGAACGGCCGGCGAAAGGTGTTGCGTACTACGTCGACAAACAGCTCGACGATATTTCCCGCTTGGGTGAGTGCGCCGTGCACCGGTCGCACGAGCGAGCTACTGCCACCCATCTACGCTCCTACTTCTGGCCGTGCGGCTGGTTGTGTCCCTCTGCGTCGTATGCATCTGCGGAGTAGACGGGGATCACTTGGGTGTCGTCGTCGCGGTAGTCGCGCTGGGAGTAGTCGTCCTGGTAGTAATCCCCCTCTGCGGAGGACGCTTCGCCGTCCTCGTCGAGCGAGTCGACAATGGCCGACTGCGCGGCCGACGGAAGCGTGTGCAGGATCTGACGGACGCGCGCCTTGCGACGTGCGACCGCTTTTCGTTCCGGCATTCCGGGGGTGGCTTTCATCTGCGGCACGATGCCTTCGACGTCGTCGACGCCACCGGCGTGGTGCCCGGCCTCGACGAGCGCCTGCTCGTGGGCCATCTGGGCCTCGTCCTTCTCCTCGGACATACCGATCGGACCGATCATGGTGCCGTTGAGGAACTGCTTGACCACGGGTTCGTCGGAGGTGAGGAGGACCTCGCGGGGGCCGAACATCACAAGCTGCCGGCGGAACAGCATGCCGATGTTATCGGGGACCGTCCGGGCGAGGTTGATGTTGTGGGACACGATCAGAATGGTCGCGTCGATCTCGGCGTTGATGTCGATGAGGGTCTGGCTGATGTACGTGGTACGCACGGGGTCGAGGCCGGAGTCGGGCTCGTCGACCAGGATGATCTCCGGATCGAGCACCAGCGCACGCGCGAGGCCTGCGCGCTTGCGCATACCACCGGAGATTTCGCCGGGGAGCTTGTCCTCGGCGCCGAGCAGGCCGACGAGTTCGAGCTTGTCCATGACGATCTTGCGGATATCGGACTCGGACTTCTTGGTGTGCTCGCGCAGCGGGAACGCGACATTGTCGTAGAGATTCATCGAGCCGAACAGCGCGCCGTCCTGGAACAGCACGCCGAACAGCTTCCGGATCTCGTAGAGCTCCTTGCTCGAGCACTGCAGAATGTCGGTGCCGTCGATGACGATCGAACCCTGCTCGGGCCGCAGCAAACCGATCAGGGACTTCAGAAAGACGGACTTACCCGTTCCGGACGGGCCGAGAAGCACGCTGACCTCGCCCTGCGGGAGGGTCAACGACACGTCCTGCCAGATGCGCTGCGAGCCGAAAGACTTGGTGAGTCCCTCGACGGAAACCTCGACTCCCACGTTTACCTCCACACTGTTCGACGCCGCCCCCACTGTGGGTTGGGCCACTCTATCGCATCGAAGTGGTACCTGTGACAGAGGATCCTACTTACCAGTAAGAACGGAAATCAACCCCGGCAACATAGGTGAACTTATGCAGTGACCTGCGACAACAAGGCCACTGCTCACCGTAATGGCTAGTCCGTCCACGCACGGTAGAACACGCGGGCGAGACACCATTCGAACACGAAAAAAGCCGCTCCCACGGAAATGAATCCGTGGGAGCGGCTCTTGGGTCGTACAGCCCGGCAGCGGGAGACCGAATCTCCCGCGACCGATGGAAACCGTCTTACTTGACGGAAACCTTGGCGCCGGCCTCTTCGAGCTTGGCCTTGGCAGCCTCGGCAGCGTCCTTGGCGACCTTCTCGAGGATCGGCTTCGGAGCACCCTCGACGAGGTCCTTGGCTTCCTTCAGGCCCAGGCCGGAGACGATCTCGCGAACGACCTTGATGACCTGGATCTTCTTCTCGCCGGCACCTTCGAGGATGACGTCGAACTCGTCCTGCTCTTCAGCAGCCTCGGCAGCGGCCGGAGCGCCGGCAGCAGCAACGGCGACCGGAGCAGCAGCGGTGACCTCGAAGGTCTCCTCGAATGCCTTCACGAACTCCGAGAGCTCGAGCAGGGTCAGTTCCTTGAACTGGTCGAGCAGCTCTTCGGTGGTGAGCTTCGCCATGATGGCGGTCCTTCCTGTAAGTCCCATGTCGCTGATCCGCGACCGGATGGGAGGGTGCACGAGTCAACGTGCGTGGATGTGTAGCGATTCGCGGTGATGCGGATCAGCTTCAGGCGGCCTCTTCGGCTGCCTTCTTCTCCTGCAGAGCGGCCGCGAGGCGGGCCACCTGCGAAGCAGGAGCGTTGAACAGGCCGGCGGCCTTTGCCAAGTTGCCCTTCATCGCACCGGCGAGCTTGGCCAACAGCACCTCGCGGGACTCGAGGTCCGCGATCTGGTTGACCTGCTCCATGGACAGCACGTCGCCGTCCATGTACCCGCCCTTGATGACGAGTGCCTTGTTGTCCTTCGCGAAGGCCTTGAGAGCCTTCGCAGCGTCGAGCGGCTCGCCCTTGTCGAATGCAATAGCGGTCGGTCCGACGAACAGGTCGTCGAGGCCCTCGACGCCCGCCTCAGCGGCGGCACGCTTGACCAGGGTGTTCTTGGCGACGGAGTAGGTGGCACCCTCTCCGAGAGCGCGTCGCAGCTGAGTCAGACTTCCCACCGACAGACCACGGTATTCCGTGATCACGGCGGCCGTCGAGCTCTTGAACTGCTCGGTGATCTCCGCGACAGCGGAAACCTTCTCGGGCTTTGCCATACTTCGCCTCCTCTCAGTAACAGTCGTTTTCCCGGTGTCCCCAACAGGGCAAGTTCCACTGTTCGGCCGGAAACGACGAACGCCCCGGCGCAGGGCGCACGGGGCGTACAAGGAGAAGGATCACAGGGTTCGTGCACAGCACGTCCTCGTTCACATCTCCCCTACCTCGTCCTCCTGCGTGGGCCGCCGGAATATTTCCGGACCTTCAATCGGCTCCGCGAACGGAACCGATGACCAACGGTCTTGGGTGGAACATGATCGGGGTGAAGATCGGCACAATGCCGAACTACGGGCTAAACCTTAGCGGACGATGCCCCGCAGATGCAAAACGACCGGCACGGAAAGATCCGTGCCGGTCGCTCGATGCGTGAGAACGCTACGCCGAGTGCCTATTCGGCCGTCTCGAGGAGGTTACGCGTACGCGCCGGATCCACCGGGATGCCCGGTCCGGTGGTCGTCGCGACAGTCACCTTCTTGATGTAGCGGCCCTTGGCGCTCGACGGCTTCACGCGCAGCACCTCGTCGAGAGCCGCCGAGTAGTTCTCGACCAGCTTGGTCTCGTCGAAGGATGCCTTGCCGATCACGAAGTGCAGGTTCGCATTCTTGTCGACGCGGAAGTTGATCTTGCCGCCCTTGATGTCCGTGACAGCCTTCGCGACGTCCGGGGTGACCGTACCCGTCTTCGGGTTCGGCATCAGGCCACGCGGGCCCAGGACGCGGGCGATACGGCCGACCTTGGCCATCTGGTCGGGGGTCGCGATCGCGGCGTCGAAGTCCAGCCAGCCGCCCTGGATCCGCTCGATCAGGTCTTCGGCACCGACGACGTCCGCACCGGCGGCCTCGGCCTCGGCGGCCTTCTCGCCCACGGCGAAGACGATGACGCGGGCGGTCTTACCGGTGCCGTGCGGCAGGTTGACGGTGCCACGGACCATCTGGTCGGCCTTGCGGGGATCCACACCGAGGCGCATTGCGACCTCGACGGTGGCGTCGTAGTTCTTCGACGTCGTTTCCTTCACCAGCTTCGCAGCCTCGAGCGGGCTGTAGAGGTTGTCGGCGTCGATCTTCTCGGCGGCGGCGAGGTATGCCTTGCTGCGCTTTGCCATGTTCTTTCCTAACTTCTCACCGTGTGGTGAATGGTTCGGGCGTGGTAGCGGGCCTGGCCGGCCCTCCCACGGTGCCTTGCAGAGGGCTCACCCTCGTGTCCTGCAGACGGGCTCAGCCCTCGACGGTGATACCCATCGAACGCGCGGTGCCGGCGATGATCTTCGCGGCAGCCTCGACGTCGTTGGCGTTCAGGTCTTCCTGCTTGGTCTTGGCGATCTCGCGCACCTGATCCATGGTCACCTTCGCGACCTTGGTCTTGTGCGGCTCGCCGGAGCCCTTCTGCACGCCTGCAGCCTTGAGCAGCAGCTTCGCAGCCGGCGGCGTCTTCAGCTTGAAGTCGAACGAGCGGTCTTCGTAGACCGTGATCTCGACCGGCACGACGTTGCCGCGCTGCGACTCGGTCGCAGCGTTGTAGGCCTTGCAGAACTCCATGATGTTGACGCCGTGCTGACCCAGCGCGGGGCCGACCGGAGGCGCCGGATTGGCCGCGCCGGCCTGGATCTGGAGCTTGATGAGCCCGGCGATCTTCTTCTTCTTGGGGGGCATCTCTATTCCTAGTTTCTTGCTCGGTGTGGTTCTTGCGTACAGCTACTGCAAGTTTGGGTATGTCAGATCTTCGACACCTGCGTGAAGGACAACTCCACGGGGGTTTCACGTCCGAAGATCGACACCAGGACCTTCAGCTTCTGCTGCTCCGCGTTGACCTCGCTGATCGAGGCGGGCAGGGTCGCGAACGGTCCGTCCATGACGGTGACGGATTCGCCGACCTCGAAGTCCACCTCGATGGCGGGCTTCGCAGTGGTGGCAGGCGATTCGCCGGCAGCCGGTGTCCCCGCCGCGGGCTTCTTCTTCGCCTGCTGCGGCAGGAGGAACTTCACGACCTCCTTGATGGTCAGCGGCGACGGGCGAGAGGTCGCGCCGACGAAGCCGGTGACACCGGGCGTGTTGCGCACTGCGCCCCACGACTCGTCGTTCAGTTCCATCCGAACCAGGATGTAGCCCGGCAGAACCTTGCGGTTGACGAGCTTGCGCTGGCCGTTCTTGATCTCGGTGACCTCTTCGGTCGGCACCTCGACCTGGAAGATGTACTCCCCCAGATCGAGGTTCTGCACGCGGGTCTCGAGGTTCGCCTTCACCTTGTTCTCGTAACCGGCGTACGAGTGGATGACGTACCAGTCGCCGGGCTCGAGACGCAGTTGCTTCGTCATGGCCTCGGCCGGATCCACCTCGTCCTCGGCGGCTTCCTCCGGAACATCGAGGGAAGACTCGTCGGACGCATCGGACTCGGACGCATCGGACTCGGGGGCGACGGCCTCGGTACCCGCCTCCGCCGAGTCGTCGGACGCAGCGTCGTCGACAACGACCTCGTCAACAACGACGTCGTCCGAAACGCGCTCGTCGTCCGAGGGCTCGTAGGAGTTGTTCTCGGGGGTGCTCACCGGGGCACTTTCCTCTCGTCGATCACAATTTGCCGGCACGCGAACGCGCTAGCCGAACAACCATCTGACGCCCTGCACGAACGCCAGGTCCAATCCGAAGATGAACGCCGTCAGGACAGCGCAGAACACCACGACGACAATCGTGTAGGTGGTCAGCTGCTTGCGGTTGGGCCAGATCACCTTGCGGAGTTCCGCGATGACCTCGCGGAAGAAGCGACGCAGGCGCTTGAAGATGTTCTCGGGCTGCTGCCGGGGACGATCGCCCACCGAAGTTGCGGACCGAGCCGTCCGGAGATTTCCTGCGGGTGCGCCGTTGTCGGATTCGCTGCCGCGCGAGTCACGCGTGGCGCCTACGGACCGGCGAGCCGAGCGCTTACCGCTCGGCCGTGCGACCGCGGAGGAATCGTCGGGGGTCGCGCCGGTTGCCGATCCAGCGTCGCCGGGGTCGAACCCTGTGGTGCCGCTGTCGCGCTTACCGCGCTCCTCGCTCACATCGTTCCTCTCGGTCGCTGGCAGTCCGGGGGCAGGGGCGACAGGACTTGAACCTGCAACCTGCGGTTTTGGAGACCGCTGCTCTGCCAATTGAGCTACGCCCCTCTGGTCGATCAGGCGAGTGGAAACGCCGTTTCGATCGACCCATCTGTGATCACATGACACGCGCGCCACCCGATCGGTGCTCCGCACCGAAGAGCAGCGCGCTGCGCTATGCGTTCCCAGAAGTCTTAGTGTACTTCATTGCCCCGGGACAAACCCAATCCGCCCGGCGTCACGCCAGACGGACCGTTGCCGTAGCCCGCCCGAAGATCTTACGCCCTTCGGACTTCGCCACGATAGCGACCACTGCTGTCTTGCTTTCTGTGTCCACCGACTTGACCTTGCCGGCGAACTCGATCTCTGCGGCCTTGTCGGCCTCGACGAAAACCGGGCTGGTGAAGCGAACGTTGTACTCCGTTACTGCACCCGGATCGCCCAGCCACTCGGTGACGAAGCCCGCCGCGATGCCCATGGAGAGCATGCCGTGGCCGACCACGTCGCGCAAGCCGGCGAGCTCGGCAACCTTGTCGCTCCAGTGGATCGGGTTGGGATCACCCGACACACCTGCGTAGTTCACCAGGTTGCCGCGGGTGAGCTTCACGATCCGCGAAGGCAGCTCGTCCCCCGCCGCGACATCCTCGAATCTACGAAGCGACATGCATCATCACATCCTTGACCGCGTGGGCGATGTTCGCGTCCACCTCACCGCCGGTACGACCGACCAGGGTCGTCCACGACGTCAGCACCAGATTGTCGTGCTGATCGGTGATGACGTTCTTGGTGGTGATGATGTCGCTGCCCGCGGTCTGACGGAAATCGTCGAGGTAGACGTCGCAGAACAACCGGTCACCGACCTGAATCGGACGATGGAAGACCAGACGCTGGTCGGTCTGCATGATCTGGCTCAGGTCGTAACCCACGACGATTTCGCCGAACAGCTTGCGCTGCGCGATCATTCCGATGATGGAGACGAAAGTGAGCGGCGCAATCAGCCCGTCGTATCCGAGGCCCTTCGCGGCCACCTCGTCGTAGTGCGCCGGGTGCGGGTCGAGCACGGCGCGCGCATACTCGCGAACCTTCTCGCGACCTACTTCGTAGAAGTCGTCCACCCGGTAGTGATGCCCCACCATGGACGCGGCGTGAGCTGCAACATCGAACGGGATCCCGGCCTGTTCGGTCGCGTCCGCAGATTTATCTGTCACGAGTGTGTCCGTCATACGAAAAACCTCCGCAATGCCGCCTGGACGCCAGCCGGCGTGTGGGCGGTACTGCGGAGACCTCACGCTTCGACGTCGATCCGATCAGACTACTTCGACTCGCGGTGCGCCTGATGCGTGCCGCAGTTCGGGCAGAACTTCTTCAGCTCGAGCCGATCGGGGTCGTTGCGACGGTTCTTCTTCGTGATGTAGTTGCGGTGCTTGCACACCTCGCAGGCCAGGGTGATCTTCGGCCGGACGTCTGTAGAGGAGGCCACGGGATGCCTTCTTTCGGGTAAATCTGATCAGGCTCGATCAGGGTGGTTCATTCAACTTTGGTAGCGATGGCCGGACTTGAACCGGCGACACAACGATTATGAGTCGTTTGCTCTACCGACTGAGCTACACCGCCTCGATGTCGAGTGCCACACATGAGAACGGCACCACAATCCAGCGAGCCCCCTGACGGAATCGAACCGTCGACCTTTTCCTTACCATGGAAACGCTCTGCCGACTGAGCTAAGGGGGCGCGGCCACCGTGAGCATCTCTGCTCGCTGCGGCCTCCAAAAGATTACACACACTCGCCGTGAGTGCAAAATCAGCAGGTCGCAGCATGTATCCGAGCGGGACGACTCGACAATCCGCCGTCGCGGTCCCCTGCCCGGGAGCCGATTCCACCTCGATGGTGCCGGCCCCCGAATATACCCTCCGGATGCAGAACAGCCCCGGCTCGACGAGCCGGGGCTGTTACTGGTGGCAGGTGTAGGATTCGAACCTACGTAGGCGTAAGCCGACGGATTTACAGTCCGCTCCCATTGGCCGCTCGGGCAACCTGCCGGATGCGATCCGGGACCGTGTCCCTGACGCGTTTGGAAGAATACAACGCATACCCCCCTCAATTGCAAACCGGGTGGTTACGGGCGCCGAGCGACCCGATAGCGTCGACCGGACAGACCCGTTCAGGATCGATCCGAAGTGGAGTAACACGTGGCTGATTCGTCGTTCGATGTAGTGAGCAAAGTCGATCGCCAGGAGGTGGACAACGCCCTGAACCAGGCGGCGAAGGAAATCTCGACCCGATTCGACTTCCGCAACACCGGGGCCGGCATCGAGTGGTCGGGCGAGGAAGCCATCACCATCACCGCCGACACCGAGGAACGAGTGCTCGCCGCGCTCGAGGTGTTCAAGGAGAAGCTGATCCGCCGGAACCTGTCGCTCAAGTCGTTCGATGCCGGCGAGCCCACCCAGTCCGGCAAGGTCTACAAACTGACCGGAACCCTCGTGCAGGGCATCAGCCAGGAAAACGCGAAGAAGATCTCCAAGTTGATCCGCGACGAGGGACCCAAGGGCATCAAAGCGCAGATCCAGGGCGACGAGTTACGCGTGACCGGCAAGAAGCGCGACGACCTGCAGTCCGTCATCGCGCTGCTGAAGAACGCCGACCTCGACGTCGCCCTGCAGTTCGTCAACTACCGCTAGCAGGCACGTGGGGTCCTTACCGACCGGGAGGACCCCACGTTGTCAGCGGAGGCCGGCCATCCGCTCGAGACGCTCGATGCGGTCGGCCATCGGCGGGTGTGTCGAGAACAGGCGGCTCGCCTTGTCCCCCACCCGGAACGGGTTGGCGATCATCAGATGCGACTGCGCGGCCAGCTTCGGCTCCGGCGGGAGCGGGGCTGCCTGTGTACCGAGCTCGAGTTTGCGCAGCGCCGACGCCAGAGCCAGCGGATCGCCGGTGAGTTCGGCGCCGGATTGGTCGGCCTGGTACTCACGTGAGCGCGACACCGCGAGCTTGACTACGGAGGCGGCGATCGGTCCGAGCAGCGACACGAGCAGCAGGACCAGCGGGTTCCCGCCCTCCCGGCTGCCACCGAACACGTTCGCGAACAACGCGAAGTTGGCGAGCCCGGAGATCACCGCCGCCATGGCACCGGCAATCGACGAGATGAGGATATCGCGGTTGTAGACGTGCGAGAGCTCGTGTCCGAGCACCGCGCGCAACTCGCGTTCGTCGAGAATCTCCAGGATGCCCGTGGTGCAGCACACGGCAGCGTTCCGCGGATTGCGGCCGGTCGCGAACGCGTTCGGCGCGTTGGTGGGGCTGACGTAGAGCCGCGGCATCGGCTGGTGCGCGGTGGTCGCGAGTTCGCGCACCAGCCGGTAGATCTGCGGCGCTTGCACCTCGGTGATCGGCTGCGCGTGCATGGCCCGCAAGGCGAGCTTGTCGCTGTTGAAGTACACGTACGCGTTCATGCCGACCGCCAGAACGATCGACACCAACAGGATCGTCGAGTTCTGGAACAACGCGCCGATGAACACGATCAGCGCGGACATTCCGATCAGCAGTCCGGCGGTCTTCAACCGGTTCGCATATCCGTGCATGTCACGCCTCTTCCCGACAATGCTGTTCCGGCACTGTGCTGCTGGTTCCCTCGTCGATTCAACGAAACAGCGACCGTGCAGGTTCCACGGGAGAGACGTGCGCGAGCGGCTACCCCACCCGCGCGATCGTGAAGTCGACGAGCCGGCGGAGCGCCTCGTTCGCCGGGCCCTGCGGCAGCGCCGCGAGCTCGGTCCGCGCGCGGTCCGCATAGGTGTCGAGGGTCCGTTTGGCTGCCACCATCCCCGGCGACCGCCCGAGCAGCTCGAGCGCCTCCGCGACATGCGCCTCGTCCTCGACGGGTCCGACGAGCAGCTCGCGCAGTCGATCGGCCTCCGGGCCGGTCTCCTGCAGCGCGTAGAGCACCGGAAGGGTGTACACCCCTTCACGAAGGTCGGTGCCCGGCGTCTTACCGGAGTCTGCGGTCGCCGACGAGATGTCGATGATGTCGTCGACGATCTGGAAGGCCGTGCCCACGGCGTCGCCGAGACGCTCGAGCCGCTCGACATGTTCGCTGTCGGCGCCGGAGAACGTTCCACCGAACCGGCCGCACGCCGCGATGAGCGATCCGGTCTTCTCCCACACCACACGCAGATAGTGCTCGACGGGGTCCTGTCGCTCGCGGGCGCCGATCGTCTCGCGCATCTGCCCGGTGACGAGTTCGGCGAACGTCTCGGCGATGATCTGGACGGCGGAGGGTCCGAGCGTGGACACCAGCCGTGACGCATGGGCGAACAGGTAGTCGCCGGCGAGGATGGCGATGCTGTTGTTCCAGCGCACGTTGGCGGCCGGCGCACCGCGGCGCATGGTCGCCTCGTCCATCACGTCGTCGTGGTACAGCGTCGCGAGGTGCACGAGTTCCACCACGGTCGCCGCGGTCACGATCGACGGATCGGTCGGGTTGGGGCCGAGCTGGGCGGTCAGCACCGTGAACAACGGACGGAATCGCTTGCCGCCCGCCTTCGCCAGATGCAGTGCGGCTTCCGTGAGGAAGTCTTCGCCGTCGGACAGTTCCTCGACCAGCAGTTCCTCGACTTCGGCGAGCCCGCTGCGCACGATCTCCGCCAGGGCCGGATCTCCGAGCTCGACCCCGGCAATCACGGTGCTCGACACCGTGCCGGATGAACCGGCGGTCTGCGCCGCCCCCTCAGTGCTCACGATGAAGTACCCATCCTGTTCTGTCGCCTCGGGTCCACGGTAGTGAACCTAGCCGTTCGTTCCCGCGCGCACCTCCTCGAGGCGGCCCACGGTGGCCTGAGAGGATGGACGCGTGGTGGCCGAACAGTCCGCGCAAGAGCCGCGGCAATCCCAATCCTGCGTGCCCGACAGTACCGATGTCCTGGTCGTCGGCGCCGGTCCTGCCGGTTCGTCGGCGGCCGCGTGGGCGGCGCGCGCCGGGCGCGACGTGGTGCTGGTCGACGCCGCTACGTTTCCCCGCGACAAGACCTGCGGCGACGGACTGACTCCGCGCGCGATCGCGGAACTCGACCGGCTCGGTCTCGGCGAATGGTTGCAGACGCGGACCGTCAACCGTGGCCTGCGGCTGGAGGGGTTCGGCGGACGGTTCGAACTGCCCTGGCCGAGTGGGTCGTTCCCCGCGATGGGCAGCGCCGTAGCCCGCACCGAGCTCGACGATCGCATCCGGCGCACGGCCGTCGCCTCCGGCGCGCACATGGTGCAGGGGGCCAAGGCGGTGGACGTGGCACGCGACGGCGACCGGGTCACCGCCGTGACGCTGAACACCGCCGAGGGCCCGCGCACGATCACCTGCCGGCGGCTCGTGGTCGCCGACGGGGTTCGCTCTCCGCTCGGCAAGATGCTCGGACGCGCCTGGCATCGCGACACCGCGTACGGCGTCGCGGCCCGCGCATATGCCACCTCGACGCGCAGCGACGATCCGTGGATCACGTCGCACCTCGAACTGCGCGACGATTCCGGGACTCTCCAGCCCGGTTACGGCTGGGTCTTCCCGTTGGGTACGGGCGAGGTCAACATCGGTGTGGGCACGCTCGCGACCGCGGCCCGCCCGGCGTCGGGGTCGCTGCGGCCGCTGATCGAGCTGTATGCCGGGCACCGCCGTCCCGAGTGGGGACTCGGCGACGTGACGCGGGTCGCGTCGGCACTGTTGCCGATGGGTGGTGCGGTGTCGGGGGTGGCCGGACGGAACTGGGCACTGATCGGCGATGCCGCGGCGTGCGTGAACCCGCTCAACGGGGAGGGCATCGACTACGGCCTCGAAGGGGGCCGGCTGGTCGCGGAGATGCTCGACGTCGACGACCTCACCGATGCGTGGCCGGCGATGCTGCGCATGCACTACGGCCGGGCCTTCTCGACCGCCCGGCGCCTCGCCGGCCTGCTCACGGTGCCGCGATTCCTTCCGTCGACCGGTCCGGTGGCGATGCGGTCGCGATCGTTGATGACCGTCGCGGTGCGCGTCATGGGCAATCTCGTCACGGACGAGGACGACGACGTGGTGGCGCGGCTCTGGCGAACCAGCGGTCGCGTGTCGATGCGGTGGGACCGGCGTCCACTGTTCGCATGACGTCACTGTTCGCATGACGTCACTGTTCGCATGACGTCACCGTTCGCATGACGTCACCGTTCGCCCGGCGCTCCGGCGCGGTTACCGGACTGCGCGGTGCAGGGCGGTGATGCCGCCGGTAAGGTTGCGCCACTGCACATCCCGCCAGCCGGCGGCCAGGATCTTGCGTGCGAGATCTTCTTGGGAGGGCCACGCCCGGATCGATTCGGCGAGGTAGACGTAGGCGTCCGGGTTACTGCTCACCGCCTGCGCCACCCGTGGCAACGCCCTCATCAGGTACTCCATGTAGACGGTGCGCAGCGGCTCGCGCACGGGTGTCGAGAACTCGCACACCACGAGCCTGCCGCCGGGCTTGGTGACCCGCGCGATCTCGCGCAGCCCGGCGTCGGTGTCGGCGACGTTGCGCAGACCGAAAGAGATTGTCGCGGCGTCGAATACCGCGTCCGCGAACGGCAATCTCATCGCGTCGCCGGCCACCATCGGAACGTCCCGGAACTTGCCGGCGTGCAGCATGCCCTTCGAGAAGTCGGTGGCCACCACCCACGCGCCGGAGCGCCCGAGTTCGACGGTCGACACGCCGGTACCGGCCGCGAGATCGAGAACCTGCTCACCCGGCTCGAGGTCGAGGGCGGCGCGGGTGGCGCGGCGCCACCATCGATCCTGGCCGAAGGAGAGCACCGTGTTGGTCAGGTCGTAGCGCTCGGCGACACCGTCGAACATGGACGCGACCTCGCGCGGATCCTTGTCGAGAAAGGCGCGCGATCCCTGAGTTGTTGCCACGGCCGAAACGTTACCCGCTGACCCGACCGCGCCGGTCAGGCCGTGCGTCGCAGGCGAGTCGCAGCGTGTCCCAGGACATCCTCGTAGTGACCGATGAGCTGGTCGCACACCACCGGCCACGTGCGGCCGAGCACATTGCGCCGAGCGGCGCGCCCGAATTCGTGCCCCACCCGCGCATTCGCAAGCGCGGCGACAGCTTCGGGGAGCAGTTCGGCGAATCGGTCGACGGGCAGCCGGTAGCCGTTCCGGCAGTGCGCGACGAGGTCGCGGGGGCCGCCGGCGTCGGGTGCGACCACCGGCAGGCCGCTGGCCTGCGCTTCCTGTACGGCCTGGCAGAACGTCTCGTGTTCTCCGGGGTGGACGAAGACATCCATGCTCGCGTACGCCTGCGCGAGCCGGTCGCCGCCGAGTTGTCCGGTGAACACCGCATCCGGGAGCAGGGTTTCGAGCCGTCGACGTTCGGGGCCGTCCCCCACGATCACGAGCCGCCAGCGCGGGTCGCCGGAGAGGACGGCGAGACGTTCGACGTGTTTCTCGGGGGCGAGCCTGCCGACGAATCCGATCACCGGCCGGCCGTCGGGAGACCAGGCCGTGCGCAGCGCGTCGTCGCGGCGCGAGGGCGCGAACCGGGTGGTGTCGACGCCGCGCCCCCAGCGGTGCACGCGCGGGACGCCGTGGGCGACGAGATCGTCGACCGCCGCGGTCGACGGTGCGAGGGTGCGGTCGCAGCCGCGGTGGATGCGACGGGTCCATCGCCACGATGCGCGAGCGGCGAGACCGAGACCGTAGCTCGCGGCGAATCCGGCGACGTCGGTCTGGTACACCGCGACCGTGGGCACGTTCAGGCGGCGTGCCGCGGCGAGACCGCCCGCACCGAGCAGGAACGGCGATGCGAGATGCACCACGTCGGGAGCGAATCGGCGCATGGCCGCCACGAGATCGGGCTGTGGGATGCCCACGGGCAGTGAACTGACCTTGGGGACGTGTACCGCCAGGACGCGGTGGACCGGCGTGCCGCGATGATCGGCCGGTGCGGGGGAGCTGCCCACCACGGTGTCGGGA